>CAZVEL010000162.1:0-4941 GCA_964626305.1 uncultured Treponema sp.
TAGTTCTTCCCCGATGCATTCTGAGCGTTACATTGAGATTTTTATTTTCCAGCATTTTTACGAATTTCGCGGTTTCATTTCCCGAAGGTGTTGTGAAAGGGAGTTCCGGAACAGCGTTCCAGGGTATGAGATTGATGTGAACGTTGAGGCCTTCGGCAAACCGGGCAAGTTGCTCTGCATCGCTTTCACCGGTGTTCACTCCACCAAGCAGCGCTGCTTCAAGAGTGACCCGTTTCCCGGATTTTTCATTATAATATGCAATTGCCTCTTTTAGTCCGGCAAGTGGATTTGAACGGGTTACCGGCATAAGTTCATTTCTGAGGGTTTCATTCGCAGTGGTAAGGGAGACCGCCAGACGGATGTCCGGTCCTTCATCGGCCAGATCGCGAATGCCATCGCTGAGTCCACAGGTGGAAATCGTAATTCTGCGCCTGGAAAGAGCTCGTCCTTCCGGATGCGTAAGAATGGTGACTGTTTTACGTATCGCGTCCAGATTGAGCATGGGTTCTCCCATCCCCATGAATACGATTGAATCAAGTTTTCCGGCATGTTTTTCAAGATGCAGAAACTGTTCAACAATTTCGGAAGCAGCGAGATTTCTCTGGTATCCGATGTGTCCCGTTTGACAGAACGTGCATTGCATCGGGCAGCCAACCTGGCAGGAGACACAGGCTGTTTTCCGGCCGGCCGTATCCATGAGCAGTACTGTTTCAACTGCTGCGCCGTCTGAAAGCAGGATCTGGAGTTTGATGGTTCCATCGGGATCAAGGAGTTTTTTTTCCACCGAAGTGGAATACAGAACTTCTTCTTCCTGCCATTTTTCACGGAGAGCCGGCGGCAGATTTGTCATGGTCGTAAAATTTTCGGCTCCGGTCGCTATCCAGCGGAATATCTGCCGGGAACGAAAGGCCTTGTCTAGAGTGAGATGTGAAAAAAGCTCTTCGGGAAGCATTCCCGTAAGAGCTTTTTGAAAAATTCCGGTGTGATTCATGGGAAAATCAGGCTCGGATCCGGTCCAGCATATCGGAGACCATCTGATTGCGGATACCCAGTTTCTGGAAATCCTGGAGAATGCTCACAGCTTTTTGCTTTTCGCCGGTATTCATGTGACATTCAGCGAGTTCGACATAGAGGCGGGCATTTTTTGTGTCAGACTGAATAAGCCGTGCCAGACTGATCGCCGCTTCATCGAACCGGCCCTGGATTTTGCTTATCATGGCAAGACCGAGTACGGCATATACGTCAAATTCGATATCCAGCGCTTTCTGGTAGTATTCCTGTGCCGTATCATAGTCGCCCATGTTGCGATAGGCATCACCCTCGCGGGTGAGAATAACCTTGTTATTGGGATCTTTTTCCAGGATACGGTTCCAATATTCAACGGAACGAAACTGCTGGTTCATGCCACGGTAACAGTCCGCGAGTCCGAACAGGGCATAGAAGTTGTCCGAATCCATCTCGAGCGCCCGTTCAAAGTAGCCGATTCCCTGTTCAAATGTTTTTAGTTTGCGGTGGCAGTTCCCGATGGAAGTGAGCACCCGGATATCAACCTGTCCTTCGTTCAAATCCAGCATTTTCTGCCAGTAATACAACGCGTCCCGATATTCCTTGAAATCGTAATGAAGATGCCCCAGGCCAATGAGGGCGTAGGGGTTGTTATCTTCCATGTCCAGTACACGAAGGTACAGGATTTTTGACTGTTTGAAGTCACGTATTTTACGGTATGCATCGGCTACCCGGGTGAGAACGGTAATATTCCGGTCATCGTGCTGGAGATACTGTTCCCAGATTTCAATAGCCTTGTTGTACTGGTTGAGTGCCTTGTAGCAGTCCGCCAGTCCGAACAGAGCATAGTTGTTTCCCGGGTGGAAGGAGAGACATGTTGTGTAGTAATCAACAGCTTCCCGGTAACGATTACGCTTCCGTGCCGAATCACCGAGACCTACGAGGGCATAGTTATTGTCATTTTCGAGATCAAGGATCTTGCGAAATGCATTTTCTGCTTCATCGATATGGTTGTCCTTCAGAAGCAGGTACCCATTCTTGGAGAGTTCGGCAATTTCGCTAAATCTTTTTTCTTCTTCCGTTGTACCGGCTGTTGGTTCCGGTATGGGCGGCATATCATGCATAATATCAGCCATAGGTTCCTCTTTTACATTCCCGTCAGTATTGATCTAATTAGATAAGCAAGTTTTTGTACTAATGGGTCAGACTTGCGTTTGTTATGTGCAAGCCAATACAGCTGCAGGGCTTCTACTGATTTGCCCTGTTCCTCAAGAACTTCACCTACACGGGTTAACCCGTCTGAATAACCTGTTGTCTTGAAAATCCGTTTCGCCGTTTCAAGGTCGCCTTTATTGAAAAGCTCGTTTCCTTTCCGGTTTAGTGCGGCTTTTTGTTCCGGCGTAACCCCGGTACTTGGCAAATCCGAGCTCTTAATCAGGCTTTCTTGTAAAAACCGGTTAAAAACTTCTTTTTTTTCGGTGTCCAAGAGCTATCCTATGTTTATAATAAGAAATATTTGCGGTGAATTCAAGCATATTCTCCGCAATTTTCATCTTTTGTATAAAAATCAACAACTGATCGTCCGTATATCCGCTGATCGGTTCTGGTCATGGAACCGATTTTTTCCGGGAGTTCAAGCTCCCGGGGGCGATGAATCATGGCAAGCCCGCCGTTTTTAAGTACTGGTTTTTTACCGGCGGCTGCAATGAGTTCACGGTGAAACTTGTACGGGAATGGCGGATCCATGTAGATGATGTCGAACGATGTTTTTGACCGCTTTAAAAAGAGTTCCACGGGCTGGAATTTACACTCGATGCGGTGTGGTGCCATTTCAATATTCCGGAAAATGACATCAACCTTGATGGGGTCTTTTTCAACCAGAAAGACAGGATCGGCTCCGCGTGAGGACGCTTCAATAGCGCAAACTCCTGAACCGCTGAACAGGTCGAGAAATGATTTTCCGTTCAGATCTCCGAGAATTGCAAAGAGGGATTCACGCATACGGTCCATTGCCGGCCGTATGATTCCACCGGGACACTGGATTTTCCGCCCGGTGAGGGTTCCTCCGGTAATACGCATACAGGTGTTCCTTTAGAAAATGATTGGCTTATTCTATCAAAAGTTCAGCAGTTCGCTCAACTCGTTGCTCGAGACAATGTCCCTGCTATCGAGCGATTTATCGCTTTTCCGTATGGAGGCGGCAATTTCATTGCGAATAAGTCCCTGCATGTTCCGGATATTCTGAAGTTTGGATAAAAAGCCGCTGAAATGTTCACTCATGGATGATTCGCCCTTGAGTATGGAATCCAGAAGACGGATAAACCGTTCCTGGCAGGCATAGAGACTGTGCAGTATGGATACATAGTCCGATACCTGACTGTTGTCCTGAATTTGCCGGTAAATTTTCTGTATGGATGCATCAAAAAAAAGCATGTCATCAACTGTTTTGTCAAAATAATAGTCCGGGCAAAGGTCAAGCAGCAGGCCCTCGTAGACTACGTCAATTGACCGGCATAACTGAAACAGATTGTCCTGGAATACAATATTTTTAAGCATGGAAACTCCTTGAATACATTCACTCCTCTTATCGGCACAAGCATGCTCCGCCTTGACCAAAGGGGTGATTCCTGATACTCTTTATTCTCCGGAATAGTATGAATTCCGGTAAACTCCCGCCCGCAACAAGCGGGCCCAGAAATGTGTCCATGAGGAGGATCCATGAGAAAGTATGAACTGATGGTCGTATTCCCGATTGAGGAAGACCGGTTCACGACCAGTGCAGAGGCAGTACGAAAAGTACTTGCCGACTTTGGAGCGCAGATAGAGAGCGAAGAGCCCTATGGCGATCGTGTATTGACCTATGAAATCAAAAAACAGACAAAGGGACGGTATGTGCTGTTCAATATCAGTGCTGCTCCTGACAAAATTGTTGAAATTGACCGCCGGTTCAAATTGATTGGCGACCTGTTAACCTTCCTGTTTGTTCGTGTAGACGAAAAATAACCAGAAAAGGAGAACGCCATGGCAGATATAAATCATGTAATACTGATCGGACGGCTCACCCGAGACGCAGAGTTGAAATATACTTCCGGTGGTATGGCTGTATGCAAATTTGCCATAGCGGTCAACCGCCGGCGCAAAAACGGTGATCAATGGGTGGAAGAAGCAAGTTTCTTCGACATTGTACTGTTTGGCCGTGCCGGTGAAGCCATTAACCAGTATCTGGTTAAGGGAAAGCAGGTCGCTGTAGAAGGCGAGCTGCATCAGAATCGCTGGGAACAGGATGGACAGTCCAGGAGCAAGGTTGAAATCAATGCTTCAAATGTCCAGCTTCTCGGCGGAGGTCAGGGCGGGTACGATAACAGTTCCGCACCGGCCGGTCAGGGAAATCCGTATCAGAAGCGTCAGGAAAGCCCACAACCGCCCCGTATGGGTGGTGCGCCTTCCGATCCGTCAGATTTCCCCGATGACATTCCATTCTAAGGAGACAAAGAAATGGCAGATGAAAGAATAAGAGATCTTGGTAAGGACGACCACAATTCCGGTCGTGATAACGATGACCGCGGCGGACGCCGGGGAAAACCCTTTTTCCGCAAAAAAGTGTGCCGATTCTGTACCCAGAAGCTCAAAATTGACTACAAAGATGCAGACACACTCCGCCGGTATACTACCGACCGCGGAAAGATTCTTCCCCGCCGCATCACCGGCACCTGTGCGAAGCATCAGCGCCGTCTTGCTCTTGAGATCAAGAGAGCCCGTTCGCTCGCAATGCTTCCCTACGTGGTAAGCTGATATATCATTTTCCCTTCGGCTGTCGATCCAACTCCTGGACGCGGCAACTGAAAAACGGGGACTGCCGAGAACTTGTTTTTTGCAGTC
Organism: uncultured Treponema sp.; assembly: GCA_964626305.1. Lineage (GTDB taxonomy): Bacteria > Spirochaetota > Spirochaetia > Treponematales > Treponemataceae > Teretinema. The sequence continues at coordinate 4,885 of CAZVEL010000162.1, forward strand.
TACCAACGGAGTTGCTTCTGATATCCATTCGATTGTCAGAGGTACCCAAATATAGTA
>CAZVEL010000163.1:0-9898 GCA_964626305.1 uncultured Treponema sp.
GTATAGCCCCCTTCTCCATGGTTTTCAGGAAGTATGAAAAAAACCTCTCCCCCGCCATACCGGCACAGTATATCTTCTTCACGCAAAGTTCCGCGTATGAGCGAGGCGATTTCCCGTAATACTTCGTCGCCGAACAGATGACCACGGGTATCGTTCACCATCTTGAAGTCGTCTATGTCCATAATACAGACAGACAAGGCTTTCCCGTACCGGTCACAGCGGTTGAACTCCTTGCGCAGGATGAGGTCCATGTACCGTCGGTTAAAAACGCCGGTGAGGCCGTCTATCATGGCAAGGCGTTCGGTCTGGCGGAATACGTGTACCTCAACGAGCATGGGCGCACTGAGGGCATGATTATCGTTGGTAAAATAGTCTACCAGCGAAAGATATACACTCGCCCGGCGGCCTAATTTTTCGGAGAGTCGATCCATGTTGTCCAGGATTTTTTCCCAGTGTCCTATCGCTTCCTCTTCGGTGAATTCCAGATGGACGAATGTCTCAAGAAGGGAAGCAAATGATTTGGCGTCACTGAAGGATTCCGGAAACACCCCGTTACTGCCATTGGCGGTCAGATGCAGGATTCGCTGTCTGAGCCGTTCCGAATCTTTTTCGATCATGAAATACCTTCCAAGCAAAAACTTTTGACATAGTATACTATCCGTGTCGAAGTCTTGTCGAGGGTTTTCAGGCGTTTTTTTCCATTACAGTGATCAATTCTTCCACCTTTTCGTCAATATCCCCGGGACTTCCATTTTTGAGGGTATCGGCAACACAACTGCGCAGATGAGCCCGGAGCACCTCTGATCGGGCTTTTTTCATAATTGATGTGGCTGCCGAAATCTGGCTCGTAATATCCAGACAATAGCGATCCTCCTCTATCATGCGAAGAACCCCGTCTATCTGCCCCCGTGCGGTTCGCAGTAACCGCCCAACTTTTTTATTGTCCGCTTTCATTGTTCTCCCCCTATCCGTTTAAAGAAATTGAGCCGCAAGGCGTTAAGAACCACGGAAATGGAACTGAGACTCATGGCCGCTGCGGCAAACATGGGATTCAATTGCCACCCGAACGCGCCGTAAAAGGCTCCGGCGGCCAGGGGTATCCCGAGGGTATTGTAAATAAACGCCCAGAAAAGGTTCTGCTTTATATTGCCAATTACCGATCTGCTGAGGCGGAATGCGGTTACGGCATCGCGGAGGTCACTGCGTATAAGTACGATATCGGCGGATTCAAGGGCTATATCCGTTCCGGCTCCAATCGCTATTCCCACATCTGCTTCCACCAGTGATGGGGCATCGTTTATGCCGTCTCCAATCATGGCTACTTTCTTTCCTTCTGCCCGTATCTTTTTAACGATACCAATCTTGTCTTCGGGCATCATCTGGGAGTATACATGATCTATGCCGGCTTCCCGTCGTATTCCTTCTGCGGTTGCCGGGTTGTCTCCGGTAAGCATGATCACATCGAGTCCGGCTTTTTTAAACGCGGCAACGGCTTCAAAGCTTCCGGGTTTGATGGTATCGGCAACAGCAACAATGCCCAGAACCTTACCTTCGGTTCCCACACTCAGGGGAACTTTTCCCTGGGTAGCAATCTTCTGAACAAGTCCGATGACCGGGGAAATGTCTATATCATTATCAGTCATGAGTTTCGGGCTGCCCACATAGTACTGTTTTCCGTCGAGCGTCGCGCTGATACCCATGCCAAAGTGCACATGAAAATCGCTTACTTCTTTGAGCGGAAGCCCGGATTTCTCGGCTTCATTTCGTATAGGAATACTGAGCGGATGTTCTGAACGGTGTTCAAGAGATGCCGCAAGGGCTAGAAGTTCGTTGTCGTCCAGATCACTCACCGAAACTATATCAGTGAGCACAGGCTTTCCAGTGGTTAGGGTGCCGGTTTTGTCCAGGATAACGACATCCACGTCATGGGCAATTTCGAGGGCTTCCGCGCTTTTCACGAGGATTCCATTCTGGGCACCGATTCCGGTTCCCACCATGATGGCTGTAGGTGTCGCGAGGCCCAGCGCGCAGGGGCAGGATATAACCAGAACGCTTATGCCTGCGGAGAGAGCAAACGAAAAACCCGCCCCGGATATGATCCAGAATGCCGCCGACGCAAGCGCGATCAGAATGACAACCGGAACGAATATGGCGCTGATCTTGTCAGCAAGGCGTGAGATCGGTGCTTTCGAGGACGCAGCTTCTTCAACCAGCGCAATTATTCTGGCAAGTGTTGTGTCGCTGCCCACTTTTTCTGCACGGAAGGTGAAGGCCCCGGAAATATTAATTCCCGCACTCCAGACCTGGCTTCCTTCCTGTACTTCGACCGGGATACTCTCACCGGTAATGGCCGAAAAATCAACGGTAGAGGTTCCTTCAACAATCGTTCCGTCTACCGGAATGCTTTGTCCGGGACGGATAACCACTACATCACCGGGTATAATCATGGAAACAGAAACCTCTGTTTCTTTTCCATCGCGAATTACCCACGCCGTATCCGGGCGCAGGCGTATGAGTTTTTCTACAGCGCCAGAAGTATGGCGCTTTGCATTTGCTTCAAGGAATTTTCCGAGAGTTATGAGCGAAAGAATCATTGCTGCTGATTCAAAGTAGAGATCCATCACATATCGGTTTGCAAGCTCTGCATTGCCGGTGGCCATGCCGTGGCTGATCATGTAAATGGCAAAAATCCCGTATACAACAGCAGCTCCGGAGCCGAGTGCTATCAGGGAGTCCATTGTGGGTGTTCTTCGGAATAATAAAACAAATCCGCGGGAGAAAAACGAACGGTTTGCCGCCAGAACCGGCAATAAAAGCAGGAACTGGGTAAAGGCAAACATCAGTGGATTCATCTGATCGTGAAATATTGCCGGCAGGGGCCAGTTGAGCATGTGCCCCATGGCGATATACACAAGTGGTAACGTGAAAACGAACGAGATAACAAGCCGGTGTTTTATTGCCTGTTGTTCTTTTAACGCCGCGTTTGTTTTTCGCTCAGCGGAATTTTTTTTTTGGCCGTCGGGTTCGGAGGCCCCCGCTTTTTCCGCCTTGTAGCCTCCAGATTCAACCGCGGCAATTATATCGGCCGGGATTAATTGGGCATCATCATATTCTACAACCATGGCCCCGGAAAGAAGATTGACATTCACTTCCTTCACGCCGTCCAGCGCGGAAACATCTTTCTCCACATGGGACGAGCATGCGCTGCAGTTCATTCCGGTAACCAGGTATTTCTCTGTAATAATCATGCATTCCTCCTGCAACATACCACACCCCGGTAGGGTGTACTTAAAGTGTAATAATTCCGGTACCGACAGTCAATAGCATAAAGAAGAAAACCCCCGGATTTGTCCGGGGGTTTTAATGGTATTTTTACCTGTGTGTTTTGTTCTGTGAACGCGCCATTACTCAGCTACGGCAATGTAGTAGTCATAGCTGATAGAATACTTACCAGAGGTAAAATCCCAGTATTTGTCTTTGGTTTTGTCAGTTTTGGGCAGATTCCACTGAACTTCAACACCACTGTAGCCATAGAGGTTCTGGGTAGCCATATTGAGAAGGAAGCATTTACGTCCATCTTTTTCAACCACAGTTCCATTTTCATCGCCGGGTTTTCCCTGTGAGAAATAAGCACCGGCGGGATCACCGTCCTCAAAATCAAGGAAAAAAACAACATCTCCGTTCTCGTCTTTCAAGGTCACGTTATCAAAATAAATAACAAGCGGAACTTTCGATTTCTTCGTGTTTGATTTAAGACGGAGCAATGCCAGCTTTTTGTGCCTTCCGCTCATACCGTCGTAAGTGATTGTTTTTTTGTTGATCACTGTCTCGTAGGTGTTCCATTCGTTCGCGGTAAACTTGAGGCCAAGTTCATCGGTTCCTTTCAGATAAAAACACTGATACGACGGTGTGTAAAAACCGGCCTGAACCATCTGGGGGAGTTCTCCCGCGGGTTCGGCGAAAAGCACCGGTGCCATCCCGACCATGAGCGCAATCGCTACCAATAATACAAGTCCTTTTTTCATCGTCTCTCTCCTTCTTTCTTACTCAACATATACCCACATCATCGGCTCTTTCGGATCCGGGGTTACACCCTTGCGCCGGAAAAGCTCGCTGACTGTTACAAATTCGTATCCCTGTTTCTTGAGTTCCGGAATAAGGATATCAAGCGACTCGGGTGTGGGATGCGGATACGGCTGTACATCATGAAGCAGGATAATCGCTCCGTCCCGAACACCGTCGAGAACATTCTGGGCCCGGTCTTCGGCTTCGGTACCGCAACCAGCCCAGTCCATACCGAGAACACCGCTCGTAAAAGGAAGCCCGACTGTCTCGTGGAGCACATCACTTGAGGCAAGATTCGGCGGCCGGAAAAATTTCGGTTCCTGTCCGCTGTATTTCCTGATCGCGGCCGAAGTTTTGTCTATCGATTCACGAATTTCCTCCGGAGTCATTTCGTTCATGCTGTCCCAGCCCCAGGAGTGATTATTAAGTTCACACCCCATCGTGACCATACGTTCAAGCGTGGGCTGGGTCGATTCGTTAATCAGCTGACCAATCAGGAAAAAAGATGCGACGACATCATGTTTTTCAAGTTTGTCCAGAACAAGCGCGGTCATTTCCTCATTGGGACCGTCGTCGAATGTAAGCGCGACAAGTTTTGTCTGGCCATCAGAAGCGCCCTGTTCCTTGCCGGTTGTCTTGCAGGACATAAATACCACCATTGTCACCAGTATAGTAAATACCAGTATCTTTTTCATTCATTCCTCCTGGGTTTCAGTGTACCTCCGGTTTTTCTTCCACGAAATCGGGGAAAATCCGTAACATTACCTAGGGAAATCCACCTAGACAGGGGCGGGCTTTGAAATACGGAACGTCAATGGTATACTGCATGAGCCATGCCGTACCGTATTGCGCTTGTACTAAAATACCTCGATGAAGAATACCAGGCATCCATATTCCGTGGAGCCGCGGCGGAGGCGGAACGGCTCGCGATGGAGCTCATCTGTATTCAGGGAGACCAGTTCGACCAGTCCCTTTCCGGTTCGTCCTTTTTTTTCTCGTCATCTTCCGTACTCCACCTTGACGGAATTCTTTTGTTGTCTTCCATCCTTCTGGATAATAATTCGTCAACAATTTCTGCCCGGCTCAGGGAACTGTTTCCGTCGGTCCCGCTTGTTTCCATCGGTGCTGATCTGAAAGGAATTCCTTCCATAATATGCGAAACTACGGGGCCAATCGCCGATCTTGTTCAGCATCTTGTTGACGATCACGGCTACCGGCAATTCCTCTATCTTGGCGGTCCTCAAGCAAACCACGATAACCGGAACCGGGAAGAATCGTTCAAAAAATCAATTGCGGGAAAAAAGAAGACGGCGTCTCCCTGTTCCGTCACCATCCGAAATGGTGAGCTTTTCAGCGAAACGGCTGGCTTGCAACTCATAGAGCAATACTGCAGCGAACACCCGCAGCGGAACATGGATGTAATTCTTGCAGGCAGCGACGATATGGCGGCGGGCATCCGCAAATATCTCCGTACCGGCGCTCCGGAAAGCTGGAAGCACTGTCCCCTAACCGGTTTCGACGACATTCCCCTTGCCGCATCCCAGCCCCTGTCCCTCACGACCATTCATCAGCCGACGGAGCGCATGGGAGCCGCTGCGGTTCAGGTCCTGCACGATATTTTGAGCGGAAATAAAACGGCCCCGGTGTTGAAGATTCCCGGGCAAGCCATAATCCGGAATTCCTGTGGGTGCCGGGGCTATCATGTGTCGGTTCTGCCAGAGGAGTCGGAACGTGCGCTCCGCCGGGAACAGTTTCTCCGCGACGTAAGTTATTTCGGGCAGGAGATCATGGGAGCGTCGTCGATGAAGGCCCTTGAACAACCCCTCCGGGAATTTCTTACCAATGTGGCATCCCGCGATTTTGCCCTGGTACTGTATGATTCTCCGGCAAGCCGCATCCCGGACAGAGGGCGCATTCACCTGCAGTTCTGCCCGCTTACAGGAACGAGCCCCGTCAGGGACACCCGGTTGCGTCCTATGAGCGAGATATTCGAAGCCCTGCTTGTAAATCCGGTTAATCCCGGAACACCTCGCTGTCTTTTTCATCTACGGGCCGGAGACTATCGCCTCGGGTTTATCCTGTACTCGGTTGATCAAACTGCTCATACGTACATGAGTGTTTCAGGAATGTTTCTTTCGCATGCAGTGAACCGCCTTTTTGAACTTGAACGGGAACAGGACCGGGCCCGGGAACTGGAACGGGAAGTTGAAAAACGTACCCGGGAACTCAAGGAAGAAGCCCTCCGTCGGCGTGAAGTTGAGGAGGCAGTTCTCAAAATCAGCGATCTTGAGCGGCTCCGGTTCAGTCTGGATCTCCATGACGATATTTGTCAGCGGCTTGCGGCCATGACCATGATCAGCAAACGGGACGCCCATACCAACCCCGTAATGAAAACACTGTTCGACATGGCAAACGAAACACTCCAGAAAACCCGTCAATATGCCCATGACTCTTTTCCGGTGGAAATAGATTCTCTCGACATATCAAGCGCACTCAACCGCTTGTGCCGGGACATGGACACAGCAGAAAAACCGATAATCACGTTTTCACAAACCGGCAGGGATCGGCCGCTTACCCGGGAACAAAAGATAAACCTGTTCCGGATAGCGCAGGAATCCCTGCAAAATGTGGTAAAGCACGCGGAAGCCGGGAAGGTAACCGTCCAGCTGCACTACGGTGCAGCATCGGTTATGCTTACCATAACGGACGACGGCCGCGGATATGAACAAAACGGAAAAGAGCAGTCATTCAGGAAAAACCGCCGCCGGCCACGCGGTCTCGGTATACGGTCCATGGAATATCGGGCACACCAGATGGACGGTACCTTCAGTATTACCGGAAAAAAGAATCATGGAACCCGGATTGTTGTTACCCTTCCGATAACGGGAGGTAGCCGGTGAAGCAGTATCGTGTTGTTGTTATCGATGATCACGCCATTTTTATTCAGGGCCTTTCGCTTTTAATTGGTGGGCAGCAGGACTTTTGTGTTACGGGGTCGGCCACCAACGCCACGGCCGGAGAATCACTCATTGCCGAACAAAAACCGGACATTGCTATAATCGATCTCAACCTCGGAGAGGAGGATGGTCTTGATCTCATCAAATCGGTCGCGGAGAAATTTCCCGGAACCCGGATACTCGTTCTTTCCATGCTTCAGGAACGTTATTACGCTGAACGGTCACTGGCCGCCGGAGCGAGAGGGTACGTCATGAAAGATGCGGCGGCTGATACACTTATTACAGCCATGCGTACGGTGCTTTCCGGCAAAATCTGGCTCAGCGAAAGCGAGCAGACCCGATATATCGATTCGCTGTTTCAGACGCGGGCTCAGGGTTCAAACCGCAAAAATCCGCTGGAAACGCTTTCCAATCGTCAGCTTCAGATATTCCGTATGCTCGGCCGGGGTCATAGTACCCTTGAAATCGCACAGATTCTTTCCATCAGTTCTAAAACGGTTGATGCACACAAGGAACAGCTCAAGAAAAAACTTGATTGCACCACGGCACAGGAGTTGCTTCGTCTTGCTATTTCCTGGAACAAGGATACTCCGCCGGAATAAAAAAAGGTCCGGTAGTACACTACCGGACCAAAGGTTCTGATCCATAGACGATTCGAACGTCTGACCTGTTGCTTAGGAGGCAACCGCTCTATCCAACTGAGCTAATGGACCAGTACAGGCAGGGTCAACTATACCGTATTTTCCCCGCGCTGTTCAATGCCGCTTATACTTTCTCGAGAAAGGTAAAAGCGTTTCCGGTATTGCCTGCCCGGCCGGTACGGCCAATGCGGTGCACGTAGTCCTCGTAGGTATTCGGCTGAGAATAGTTGATTACATGAGAAATATCTGCAACATCGATTCCCCGCGCGGCAACGTCCGTTGCTACCAGAATGTCAATATCATTTTCCTTGAGCCGTTTGATCGCCCGTGTCCGCTGGGCCTGGCTCTTGTTTCCATGAATCCGGTCAGCCTTGAAGCCACGACCCACGAGGGCCTTGCACAAGCGTTCAACGGAATGTTTGGTATCATCAAAAATGATGGTTTTTCCCCGGTTCTTTGAAATTAGTAAATCATGGAGTTTGTCAATCTTTTCTTCCCGGACCTTGTAGTACACAACATCCTGGTTAACACTGTCTACCGTAACGTTTTCGCGAACAGAAACCGTTACCGCATCGCGTGAAAAGGAGCGCACATGCTTTTCGATTACACCTTCCATGGTAGCACTGAAAAACAGGGTCTGCCGGTTTGTCGGCATCGCCGAGAATATGCTGGTAATATCGCGGATAAATCCCATGTCGAGCATGCGGTCGAATTCGTCGAGAACAGCCGTGGTAATGCCCGAAAGGGACAGCGTCCGCTGCTGGAGATGATCCTTGATCCGTCCGGGAGTACCGATGACCAGACGGGGATTCCGGCGAAGATCACGAATCTGCATGTTCATGGAAGCACCGCCAATAAGCAAGGCGGTACGCAGACCGCAATTCTTGCTGAACGCAAGACATTCTTCCTGAATCTGCTGGGCGAGTTCCCGGGTCGGGGCCATGATGATTGCCCGATGATCCATCGCATGAATAAGATCATGAATGAGCGGAAGGGCGAATGCCGCTGTTTTCCCGGTTCCGGTATTTGCGATACCGATAAGATCACGACCGTCAAGAACGATCGGAATGGTCTTGTCCTGGATGGGCGACGGATTTGTGTATCCTTTTGCCGTTACGTTTGCGAGAATTCGTGCATCAAGCGAAAAATCGCTGAACGTGTTCACGGAAACATATTCCGCTTTTTCGGTTACCGTTGCTGTCTTGATAAACATGGACGGATGAATGAACTTCTTGTTCCTGAGAGCGCGACTTGCTCCGCGCAGCTGTCCGCCCATGTTTCCCGGGCGACGGCGGTCCGAAGGAAGACGGATGGGAGTGGATGATCTGGACGATGAACGGGTGGACGCACGTGCGGCCGCATTGTTTGATGTGTACATTGAGTATACCTTTACTTGTGAAGTGTGTAGATAGAATGATCGGAACTCATGGGCAGGGTACCCACAAATCCGCAACACAATGCGCGGGGGATACCAGGTACGGATGAAGACCGTGTACAGTTCGGACCGTATGAAAATCATAGCGGTAAAAACGGCTCCCGGGAATGCCGTATGACCCGATTCCCGGAGAAAACTAATTACTGGTTAGCACTGTATCAGAAAAAAAATTCTTGTGATACCCCCCCCCTCAGAGCGGTTTTCGTACCAGCTGTATTTGCACATCTCCGAAGCCGAAACGTTTGGCAAGGCGATCTGCCATCTTCTTTACCGGAACCGGCACCAGTCCCTGCGGGATACCACCCCATGTCTTGCGGCGGAGAACGGTAAAACCCGCCTGGCGAAGGAGTCGGGAGAGCAAAGAAACAGAAAAAAGATGAACATGATCGGCAATGGCACTTCGCCAGGCGGCTTTGAAGCTTCTGGCCTGAAAACTTGCGATATTGGGAGTTACACAGATAAACCATCCGCCGGGTTTGAGGATCCGCAGTATTTCGGCGGCAAATTGGTCAGGATCGGGAACATGTTCAATCACATGACTTGCATGAACAACATCAAAGCTGTTTTCGCCAAAGGCAAGGGACTTGATCGTTCCGTTATGTATGGTTACACCACGTTTTTCGCGGCCATATTCCGCGGCTTCTTTGCAGACTTCAACCCCTTCGGAATTCCATCCACGATCCCGGAGATATGCCACCAACACTCCGGTTGCGCAACCAACATCCAGGAATCGTTTTTCCCCGTTCAGCGAAGCTTCAATGTCCGAAAACCGTACATCCCGGAGACCGAGCAGCATGAGA
>CAZVEL010000164.1:0-1762 GCA_964626305.1 uncultured Treponema sp.
GATCTATTTTTACGGGTTTCGGGATAATCTTGCGTACTCCAAGCAAGGCAAGGCGGTTTAGTACGGATTTTTCCAGTTCGTGGGCCATCAATATGACCGGAATGCTTTTTGCGTTCGGGTCCTGCCCCTTTTCTTCGAGCAGGTCAAAAAGAAAGTCTTTTGCACTTGCATAGTCGATAATGGCCAGATCGGGAATAATTGAGCGCATTTTGGAAAGACAATCCAGTTTTCCCACACAAATGGAAATGCCAACATTTTGCGATTCAAATTTTTCACTGATAAAATCCCTGAATACACTGGATTCATCAATAATTACAACTTCTTTCATATGGGAAAAGTATAGCGGTTGTTGGCAATTAGGGAAAGAGAAAAATCTGTTACGTTCTGAATCCGGGTGCCTGTTTCAAGTCGCTTCTCAGATCAACAAAATCGTTCCAGTCGAGCCGGCTTCCAGGAACATCGAGGGCATGGCGTGCCGCAGTGTTGGCAAAATCCAGCGACTCCGGAAGCGGAAGATTCTGCAAAAAGGCAGACATGAAGGCCCCGGCAAAAACATCCCCGGCCGCTGTCGTATCAATGCAGTATTTCTGTTCCATGCTGGCACGATGAATTTTTTTCCCTCGTTGCCAGGCGGTTGCCCCGTTCGCGCCTTCCTTGCGGATTATGTAGGGGTAGTTCTGGTGCTTTCCGGTATAAAACGAGAATACCGAGTCCATGAGTTCTTCCGCACTTTGTATGCCCCGGTCACCGGGAACGGTGTTTTCAAGTGCCGCGGCGAGCGGAAAGGCTTCATCCTCATTCATGAGGAGTATGCAGTCGGTACGGGTAATAAATTCGGGCAACCGGGAGCTGTGTTTCCCGGCTATTTCGGCTGAACCGATATCAATAACAAGTGGAAGGGAAAAGCCCTTGCAGAGGGTGATGAGACGGTCGGCAAGCAGCGGGTTCATGAGGAGCCGTCCATCCAGAAATACCATGCGGGTTTTTGCGGCAATATCCGCTTCAAACTGTTCGGGACGAATTGTCGGAGCCGCGCCTGGTGCACAAGCTATGGAGACTACGCCCCCGGGCATGTGCACGATGAGACAGCGCCCGGTCGCAATATTCCGTTCTTCGATAGTCCGTTCTACTCCGTACGCTGCAAGATCAGCGTCAATAATTCGTGCCCATCGGTCCGTCTCCCGGTCGTCCAGACCGGTACAGCCGATAACGCCGCAGGAGAAACCGAGTGCTGACGCTGCTTTCAATGCATTGGGAGCAGCACCCCCGGAAACATATACCGGGTTTTTTATGGCAAGAAGCAATTCATCAAGGCGCTCCGGACATACATGTACGGAGCTGCCGGGATGTAACCCGAGGGACAGTGCGGTCTCTTCCTCGGAAAAACAGAAAATATCGAGGAGTATGTTTCCGATTCCAAGGATGTCCATCTGCAAAGTCCCCCTTTCGGATTTATTTACCGGGAATCTTTACGATTATGTCGGCCAGGCCTGGATTCTTTTCCAGATCAGCTTTAAGTCCTTCCGCCCGTCCCTTGTTTACATAATCGGGAGACTGGAAGGAATAAGTGAAATTGGTATGAACGTCGTAGGTACCCTTCATGAGTGCATGAGCATCTTCGGTCATAACAAGTTCTTCATCGGTGGGGATGATGAAAATCTTTACCGGAGAGTTATCCGCGCTTATGCAGGTTTCGGCGTTACGGGTATGGGCAAGGTCGTTTTTTGCCGGATCAAGAATGATCCCCAGATGTTCCAGGTCC
>CAZVEL010000165.1:0-5285 GCA_964626305.1 uncultured Treponema sp.
GAATGCGGTGGAGGAAGCGCTGGTGCCCTTTTCGCCGCTGTTTACCCGGTTTCGTTCCGTGTTCGCGCACAATGAACCGGTGGTGCGGGATCTCCTTGTAAACGAACCAGCGCTTGTGCCTTATCGCTCCATGCTCGAAGATCAGCTCTTCTGGGCGTCCCGGCAAATGTCTCCCGGCGAAGAATCCCTTGCCGCAGATCTCGCCCGATCGGGCGCGAGTGCCTGGAGCCGCCTGCAGGAACAGCTTACCTCAACGGCGGACTGTCTCTGGGATGAATCCACCGGTGAGCGGAAGACCCTGGTGGAGCTTCGTGCGCTGGCCCATTCGCCTGATCGTACGATTCGTGAAAAAGCATACCGAAAAGAAATGGAAGTATGTGAACGTATCTCCATTCCGGTTTCCGCTGCCCTCAATGGCGTAAAGGGCACGAATATTTCCCTGAATACCCGACGCGGCTGGACGGGGGGTGCATTTGATGCTGCCATTGAAAAGTCGGTGCGGCAGGGCCTCCTTTCCCGCAAGGCGCTCGACGCGCTTCTTGGCGCCATGGAAGAATCGCTCCCGCACTGGCGGCGCTACCTCAAGGCGAAAGCACGCCTCTCCGGGCTTTCTTCCTGTTCTTTCTTTGATCTTTTTGCACCGGTCGGGGAAACTACTGCGTCATTTAATTTTGCCGAAGCACGCTCCGTCGTTGAAGACAATTTTTCAAAATTCTCGCCTGATATGGGCGCTTTTGCCCGTAAAGCATTCGATGGCGGATGGCTCGATGCCGAAATGCGGAACGGAAAGATTGGCGGAGCATACTTCACCTTCATGCCTCTTGTGAAAGAGGGGCGGGTCCTGTGCAACTTTGACGGATCGTTCAGTTCCGTGCTGACCATGGCACATGAGCTCGGCCACGCGTATCACGCCGAAGTACTCAAGGATGAACCGGCCCTGCTGCAAAATGTTCCAATGACACTGGCGGAAACAGCGTCGATATTCGCCGAGACCGTTGTCTTTGATGCGGCTTATGATACCGCCGCCGAGGAAGACAAGCTCGCGCTTCTCGAGATGCATCTCCAGGATGGCTGCCAGATACTGGTGGACATTCTTTCCCGCTACCGTTTCGAAAAAAGCCTCTTTGATGCGCGGAAAGAAGGCGAGGTTTCACCGGAAACCCTGTGCAACCTCATGCTGCGGGCGCAGGAGGAAACCTATGGTGACGGACTTGATCCGGAGGTACGGCATCCCTACCTCTGGCTCGTCAAGCCGCATTACTATTCGAGTGATCTCGCGTTTTACAATTTTCCCTATGCCTTCGGACAGCTTTTCGCCCTTGCCCTGTACAACCGGTACCGGAATGAGGGCAGCGGTTTTGCCGGAACCTACCGGGACATTCTGCTGGGAACCGGACGGCTTGACGCGATTGCGGTTACAAAGACCGCTGGATTTGACATTGAGGACACCGCATTCTGGATGTCGGGTGTGTCCCTCTTTGTCGAGAAAATTGATGAATTTGAAAAACTGGTAGACGCCCGGACGGCGTCACGTTGAAAATAAGGAGCGTTTCATGACCTATGACATTATTCTCGCCGGTGTAGGCGGACAGGGTGTACTTTCTCTTGCAACCATCATCGCGCGGGCCGCCATGATCGACGGACTTGAAGTCCGTCAGTCCGAAGTACACGGTATGAGCCAGCGGGGTGGCGCTGTACAGGCACACATGCGCATTTCCGACAAGCCGATTACCTCGGATCTGATTCCGGTGGGTGGAGCGGACATGATTCTCTCCATGGAGCCGGTGGAAGCGCTGCGGTATCTTTCTTTCCTCAAACCGGAAGGCATCCTGGTTGCCGCAGCAGAGCCCGTTGTCAATATTGGAAATTATCCCGATCTTGAAGGAATTCACGCGGCAATCCGGAAACTTCCCCGGAACCGGCTCGTTCACGCGGAACAGCTTGCCCGTGAGGCGGGAAACCTGCGCGCCCCGAACATGGTGCTTGTGGGAGCCGCGTACCGGGAACTTCCAGTAAGCGAAAAAGCGCTCGCGGAAAGTGTACATGAAACATTCGCGAAAAAAGATCCGCGCCTGGTTGATATCAACATGAAGGCGCTTAAACTTGGCGAGGAGGCGGAGTAATGGCAGATCGGGACGTACCCTTCCGGGACAAGGCCATTGAGACGGCACCGCGGGAAGAACTGGACAGGATTCAGCTTGCCGGCTTGAAAGAGCAGGTGGAACATGCGCTCAAAACCCCTTTTTACCGTGAGCGGTATACCAGTGCCGGAATTACGTCCCCGGAGGCCATCACGTCTCTTGCAGATATCCGTACGCTGCCCTTTACCACAAAAAATGATCTCCGCGAGGCGTATCCCTACGGACTTCTTGCGGTTCCCCGCGAAGAAGTGGTACGGCTTCATGCCTCCAGCGGAACGACCGGAACCCCTACTGTTATTTATCTGACCCAGAAAGACCTCGATATGGCAAGCGACACCATGGCGCGGAGCCTTACCGCGGCTGGTGGCGGCCGGGGAGATGTGGTGCAGAACATGATGACCTATGGGCTTTTTACCGGAGGTTTGTGCTTTCATTACGGTGCCGAACTCATGGGCGCCATGGTCATTCCAACAAGCGCGGGAAACACGATCCGGCAGCTCAAGTTCATGAAAGACTTCGGCACGACCATCATTCACGCGACCCCGAGTTATCTCCTTCACCTGCATGCCGCCATTGAAAGTGAGGGGTATGCCCGCGAAGAGCTCAAACTTCGCAAGGCAATCACCGGAGCCGAGCCCCATTCGGAAGAGCTGCGATGCAAGCTACAGGACAAGCTTGGAATCGACGTCTATAACTGCTATGGCATGAGTGAAATGAACGGCCCCGGGCTCGCCTTTGAGTGTATTTTCCGAACCGGCATGCACGTGTGGGAAGACCGGTACATTATGGAAATTATCGATCCGGACACCCTTGAACCGGTGCCGGACGGAGAAATCGGAGAACTGGTGCTCACCATTCTTTCGCGCGACGCCATGCCGCTCATCCGCTACCGGACCCGGGATTTGACTCATGTGATTACCGGGCCGTGTGAATGCGGCAGAACCCACCGCCGGATTGCCCGGTTTACCGGCCGTACCGACGACATGCTCATCATCAATGGCGTGAACATCTTTCCGAGCCAGATTGAAGAAGTACTGCTCCGGACGAAGGGAGTTGGTGCGAACTATCTGATCGTAGTGGAAAAAGACGGCGTTCTGGACCGGATGACGGTACAGGTTGAAATAACTCCCGAAATGTTCGCTGATGACGCACGGATCATAAACGATTTGCGTGACCGCCTCCGCGAAGAACTGACGGCACTTATTACCATCAGACCGAATGTGGTAATCAAGGAACCCGGCAGTCTGCCGGTGGCCCAGGGAAAGGCAAAACGCGTAGAAGACCTGCGAAATAGCTGAGGAATTTATTTGGCGCACGCCCTGATACGGTGTATACTGTCTCCATTATGATTTGGAATCCTGAACACGAATGTATGGATCGGGCGGCAATGCATTCTCTGCAATTTGCCCGGCTCAAAAATCTGGTTGAGCGAGTATACACAAACGTACCGTTCTATCGCACCAAACTCGACGAAGCAGGTGTTACTCCCAACGATATAAAAACGCTGGAAGACCTGGAAAAGCTGCCGTTTACCACCAAGGACGATCTTCGTGATACATATCCCTACGGACTTCTCGCGGTTCCCCAGGCGGAAATCGTGGAGATTCATATGTCCAGTGGCACAACCGGTACGCCGGTTATTGATGCCTATACCCAGCGCGACATGGACGACTGGTTCGAGGGAATGGCCCGGACCCTCTCCGGCGCCGGCGGCACCCGCAACGACATCGTGCAGAATGCGTACGGCTACGGCCTTTTTACCGGTGGGCTTGGAGCTCATTACGGTGCACAGAGTATCGGAGCGACCGTTATCCCGGTTTCTTCCGGAAATACAGAAAAGCAGCTCATGCTCATGCGGGATTTCAAATCCACCATCATAACCTGTACCCCCTCCTATGCCCTCTACATGGCGGAACAGGCGCGGGAAATGGGTATTGACCCTACCTCTCTCAGCCTTCGCGCCGGCTGTTTCGGCGCCGAACCCTGGTCAGAGAACATGCGCAAGGAAATTGAAAAAGCCTGGAACATCAAGGCGTATGATATCTACGGCCTCACCGAAATAACCGGACCAGGAGTCGCCTTTGAGTGTGCCGAGCAATACGGCATGCATGTTAATGAAGATTTCTGGTATCCCGAGATCATCGACCCGGCAACCGGCAAAGTACTTCCCGAAGGGGAGAAGGGTGAGCTCGTTATTACCACAATCACCAAAGAAGGAACCCCGCTTATCCGCTACCGGACCCGGGATATCACCTTTATTATCAAGGAACGCTGTGGATGCGGTCGGACCACCCGGAGAATCCACCGGCTCTTTGGCCGGACAGACGACCTGCTCATTATCCGCGGAGTCAATGTATTCCCGAGTCAGATTGAACACGCACTCATGGAAATCCCGCACGTTGAACCGAACTACCTCATCATTGTTGACCGGAGTACCGAAACCCATCTCGATAACGCGGAACTACATGTTGAGGTTAATCCCGAATCGTTCTCGGACGAGACAAAGGACATGGAACAGCTCCGCAACAAGATCGAATCGACCATGAAGAGCAAACTCGGTATTTCTATCAAGGTGAAGCTTGTTGAACCGAAGAGCATCGAACGGTCAATTGGCAAAGCAAAACGGGTTATCGACAAACGCAAGATTTAAGGAGGCTACACATGAAGATACAGCAAATATCCATTTTTCTTGAAAACGCGGCGGGCCGGCTTGCCGAGGTAACCAAGGTTCTCAAGGATGGCGGCATTAATCTGCGTGCCCTCATGATTGCGGACACTGCAGACTTCGGGATCCTCCGTATTATTGTTGATTCGGTCCCCAGGGCCATGGAAATCCTTGAACGGGAAAAGTTCACGACCAAAACGACCGATGTTCTCGCAGTAACCATTCCGGACAGCGTTGGCAGCCTTGCCGGTGTTCTAGAACTCTTTGAGAAAAACGCAATAAACATTGAATACTTGTATGCTGCGCTCGACAAGGCCGGAGAGACTGCGGTCATTATTTTCAAAGTGGAAGATGTGGAAAGAGGTCTTTCCGTCGTAGAAAAACATGGTTTGAGCACCACAGACCATTTTTAGGCCTGTATGGGACTTTCCATTCATGATGTCGCGCGGGAGGCGTCCCTCTCGTGCGAAACGATCCTG
>CAZVEL010000166.1:0-2361 GCA_964626305.1 uncultured Treponema sp.
GTTTTCCGGCCGTTCTCCGGGTAGATATGCGGTTCCTGCCGTACCGGTATAGTGGGAAGACCGGTCCCCGATACATGTCGTTCGGGGCACATTACATTACCCTTTTCGCGGTGGACCATGAAGCCGGAACTGCGCTGGTAACCGACACAGAGTTTTCCGGGTTGCAGACTATCGCGCTTTCCGATCTTCATCGTGCCCGGACATCAAGAACAAAAAACTTTCCGCCTCATGGCGAATTCTACTGGATCGGGGATTCACCCAACCCGGCAGACGGGACATCCAGCCTTGATTCTGAATCACTGATCCGGGCTTCTCTCGCGACCGTGATTGAAAACTATGATACCGGCGCACTTGAAAATCTCTCCCGGTTCCCGGAGGATCTCGCGACTTTTGAGGACTGGTCCGGTAAAACATTCCTGTATCCTGCGATTCTTGAGTACATGTCCGCCAACATCGAGGACAACGGAACCGGCGGCGCGTCATTCAGGGAACTTTACCGGAAGTATCTCGAAAAAACCGCCCGGACTACCTCTTTTGGGAAGAAGATTGAACCATTGATTCCGCTATGCGAAAACGCTGTCACCGAGTGGCACCGTTTATCGGGTGCCTGTCGTGAACTTTCCGGCAGAATCAAGGGTATGTCGGCTCAAGAGCGCTCGGAAGCGTTTTCTTCCCTTGCGGAAATCGCGCGGGGGATTTACGATCAGGAAAAGGCACTCTACCGGGGAATGAAAGGCCTGGTGGAAAAGGGCCTGTAAAGGAAGAAGCGATGATGACAATCGGGGAATTTTCACAGGCGACACGGCTTTCGCTCAAGGCACTCAGAATCTACCATGAAGAAGGGCTGCTTGTTCCCGAAAGCGTGGATCCGCATACCGGATACCGGAAGTACGGGGACGAATCCTTCACGCGCGCGGCAAGTATTACCGCCCTGAAGGAACTCGGGTTTTCCGTGAAAGAAATGACCTCGATTCTCGCGTCGTGCAAGGATGATGGAGATCTGGCGGGTTTTCTCGAAAAACGGTTGGCCGTGGTCGAGAAGGAGCTTGCCGGGATGAACAGGATACGAAACAGTATCAAAATTATTCTTGAAACACAGAGGAGCACTACCATGCAAAAACCGATGCACATAACCATACAAACCATTCCCCCCGCGACAATTCTGGGAATCCGCTACCGGGGACGGTACGATGAATGCGGAAAACATTTTACCACCCTGTTCCGGACGGTCGGACGCTTTGTGACCGGAACGCCGTTTTGTTTGTACCATGAACCGGCGGAGGAAGACGGAACAGCCGATATCGAAGCGTGTGTTGCGATTCGAAAAGCGCTTACCGTCTCCGGAATGAATTGCCGGGTTCTTGAAGAGCGGAAATGCGTAACTGCAGTCTGGAAGGGCCCTTATGAGGGACTCGGAGAAGCCTACCGCCAGTTGTTCGAATACATCAATGCGAATCAGCTTGAATCGAATGGTCCGATTCAGGAAGTGTATTTAAAGGGCCCCGGGATGATCATTCCGCGGAATCCGAAGCGGTTTTTGACAGAAATCCGGATTCCGGTAGTGTGAACTGATTGGCTGCTACCAAAATTGTTGGATAATTTTTCGACAATTATGATAGCAGTCGCCAATAATTGTGGTAACAATTGAATTTGGTTGCCAGTAAACCCATCAGAATAGTATGTTATATATACGACCATCCACAGGAGGTACGCTGTATGACATACGCAAGCAAGGATCTTATCGAGGAACATGACGCGATATTGCACGCCCTTTCAATTCTGGAACGAATGACAATTCTTCTTGATGCCCCGACGGAGGTACTCAGGAAAGACCTGAATGACATGGTGGCGTTTCTCATTCTTTTTGCTGACACCTGTCACCATGGTAAGGAAGAAGGTTTGCTTTTCCCCGCAATGGAAAACGCCGGAATTCCGAAGGAAGGCGGGCCGATCGGGCAAATGCTTCATGAACATGAACTGGGCCGCGCGTTTATTCGTGGAATGAAAAAAGCGCTTGAAGGAGAAACAATTGATGCCGGTGCGTTCAGGGAAAATGCCGCCGGATACATCGAGTTGCTGCGGGCCCATATCGAGAAAGAGAACCAGATACTCTTTCCCATGGGTGACCGCTTCATTCCTCCGGAGAAACAGAAGGAGTTGCTAGAAGCCTTTGACAAGCATGAAGAAGACGTAATCGGAGCGGGTGTACATGAACGTCTCCATGCAATGCTTGATGATTTCGCATCCCGGTACTAGACTTAACTTCTATGAGTGAAGTTAGTCAAGCACATTTGAAATCAATTCCGTATTTTTTCAAGTCTCTGATTTTCCGTGTATATATTGCTTCGTTCAAATATCGAT
>CAZVEL010000167.1:0-3686 GCA_964626305.1 uncultured Treponema sp.
CGGATTATTCGGGCTCCAGGTCTGGATAAGCACCCGTCCATCGGGAAAATATCTGCCGGCACGTCCGGCAACCTGTACTATAAGCGAAAAAGTCCGTTCTGCAGCCCGGAAGTCCGGCATGTGGAGACCGGTGTCCGCGAGGGCTATTCCCACCAGACGCAGGCCGGGAAAATTGAGTCCCTTTGCAACCATCTGGGTTCCGAGAAGAATGTCTGTTTCTCCCCGTCGGAATTTGTCGAGGGCTGTTTTGAGTCGGTCTTTACCCCGTACGGTATCCGTATCAACCCGTTGTATGGAATAACCGGGGAACAGGGACCGAACTTCCTCTTCTATGTACTCTGTCCCGAAACCGGCATAGCCCACATCGAGCGAATTGCATTCCGGGCAGGATTCAGGCGGTCTGGTTTGCCAGCCGCAGTAATGACATTTCATGACCCCGGCGCTGCGGTGGAGTGTAAGCGGGACGGAGCAGTTTTTACATACCATGCTGTAACCGCACGTATTGCAACGCATGAAATGTGTAAATCCGCGCCGGTTCAAAAAGATGATTGACTGTCTACCGGCTTCCTTTGTTTTCCTGATTTCCTCTATGAGCGGATCGCTCAGAGCTCCGGAAGAAGCGCCCAGGGGGATGACAGAGATTTCTGGAGGAGACCCTCCGGCAAGACGACAGGTGAGGGGATACATGCGCAGTGATCCTGTCCGGATCTGGTACCAGGCTTCGAGGGATGGTGTTGCGCTACCCATAACCAGCGGACAGACGGCTTCAGAGCAGCGATGCATGGCAACCTGACGGGCATGATACCGGGGTGTTGTTCCTGATTTATAGGATCCGTCATGTTCTTCATCAATTATGACCAGACCGAGATTTTTCACCGGGGCAAAAACCGCGCTCCGAGCCCCAACAACGATGCGGGCTTCTCCACGCCGTATACGCTGCCATTCTGAAAGCCGTCGGCTGCCGGTAAGACCGGAATGAAGGACCGCGGCTGCGGAACCGAACCGGCGTTGAATTGCTTCCACAACCTGGTGGGTTAATCCGATTTCCGGGACAAGATACAGGATGTCTTTGCCCCGGGCAAGAATAATTTCCGCGGCCCGTAAAAACACTTCTGTCTTTCCCGAACCGGTTACACCCTGGAGATAGACCGGGGTTGTCTGTTCCGTATCCACAATACCCTGAACGGCGGCTTCCTGTTCTTCAGAAAGGGAAAAGGCTCCCTCGGGGAAAAATGGATCGTCGGTAAAGGCGCTTTCTGGAGAAGTTTCACGCTTTCCCGAGGGGAGCATTGCGGCAAGCGCTTCGCCGGGAGAACAAAGATAGAAGTGCGAAATCCAGTGCGCAAGCCGGATATGTCCGTCGTCAAACAGGGCTTCTTTGTCAATAAAGCGCCGTATGGGCTTTATTTCATCGGCAGGGAGGGGACAGGATTGCGGAACAGATTCTGAAGCTGAAATAACGAATCCGGTCATACGGCGGGAGCCGAACTGGGCTTCTATACGTTTCCCGGTCGCCTCTGTAGTATTCTCGCATTCGGTACAATACGTAAAGGCCTGATAGACTGGAACATTAAAGAGGACTTCCAGAAACACCAGCATTACTGCTCACCTGTTACGGACGCTCCGGCAGGGGATTCGGAATCGAGCCAGGCACGAAGCTTTTTTAAATCTTCCCAGGCCGGTCGCTTGAGTGATTCATTGCGGAGGAGCGCGCTGGGATGATAGGTTGGCATGAGGGGGATGTTCCGGTAGGAAAGAAATGTTCCATGCATTTTACCAATACCAATGGTCGTTTTTACAAGATTCTGAAGTGCGACCCGTCCCAGTACCAGAATGACTGCGGGATTGAGTACGTCTATCTGCCGGTCAAGGTACGGTAGACATCGGGCGGCTTCTTCTTCCGGATGTGGATCACGGTTTCCGGGAGGTCTGCATTTAACAATATTTGCGATAAAGGTGTTTGTATCGCGTGAGAGATTAATTGCGGCAAGCATTTTGTCCAGCAGTTTTCCTGCCCTGCCCACAAATGCGTGTCCGGTACTGTCCTCGTCGGCACCGGGACCTTCACCTATTACCAGTACGAGCGGGCGATCAGCACCTTCGCCCGGAACGGGAAAATTCCGTGTTTCTGCCAGGGGACAACGGTGACAGGCGGCAATTTCTGCGGCGATTGATTCAAGCGTATCGCCGCTGGTATCAGGATCATCGGTAAACGTTACCGGTGGCTCTTCCGGGCGTCCATAGCCGGCAAGGCTGCAGCGGGCTGTTTCGAGGAATTGATAGAGGTTTTCTTTTTCGTCCCGTGTCACAAGCTCAGGATACCGTAAGGTGGCAGAATTGGCAATCCGGAGTATGTGCTACCAAAATTGTTGAAAAAAAATTCAGTATTAACATACCGGATCCTCCGCCGAAACTGCCCTGGCGAGCTCTTTTTCATCGAGCGGGCGGGGATAGGCCTCAATAACGGTCCGGTAACATGCCAGTGTTTTTTTCGCGTGGGTTTCTATGGTAAACCTGCGGGCAATCTCCCGGCTTCGTGCTCCAAACTCTCGTCGTTTCTGTTTGTCCGTAATGAGTTCTTCAAGGTAGCGCTCCGCCTCAATGTCCGAATCAGCCCGATACCCGTTTTCACCGGGTATAACGGTATCGAAAAAGCTGCTATCTGAACGGGTCACTGCCGGAAGGCCGGAAAACAGTGCTTCCAGCACGGTCATGGAATGCATTTCGGAAAGTGAAACAGTGGTAAATATGTCGCTCATGGCATAGTAGGTATGGAGATCATTCCAGTTAACATAGCCTGTAAAGATGATGCGGTGATCAAGGTATGTCCGTTCAGCTGTTTTTTTCATCTGGTTGAGTATTGGGCCGACCCCAACGAAGAGCATGGTCACCTTTTCAAACCGCTTGACGAGGTTTATGGCGATGTCCATCAGTTCCAGCACCCGTTTTTCTTCACCTATTCGTCCAACAAAAAGGAGTACCGTATTGTCATCAGGAATATTCCAGTTCCGTCGCATTTGCAGCAAGTCTTCCGGAGTATCCTCCTTATTGAGGAATGCTTCCATGTCCACCGCGTTTGGAATGACAACGGAAGGGATATGGGGAAGCATGAAATCTTTCTTGAAGTAATCCCGTGCCTTGCTCGAAACATTGATAAGGGCGTAGAATTTCTTGAAGAGTCGTTTAACAACTCTTCTGATTGCCTTTACCGGTATAAGCCGGGCCATGGGAACATAGAAATTATAGAAATCTTCCCACATGGTATGAGTTGTAGCGATAGTTGGTAAATGCATGGCCTTGCCGATTCTTTTCGCGGCATGGGCCATGTAAAACTCTGTGTGGCTGTGAATGATCTCTATGTCATGTTCACGGAGAAAATTCATTATTTTCCGCTTTTGGGGGAAAGCGATGAATTCATTGGTACCCAGACCGAGGGGAATGGCCCTGACCCGGAAGACATTCGGATCGTCCGGGCGCGTTTTTCGGGATTCCGGACTGTTTTCAACAGTAACCACCACCACGTGATGCCCCATCGCCTCGAGTGCCTTTCGTGACTGAACCATAACGGTTACCACACCATTTTTTGCCGGTAAATAACTGTCTGAAAACAGTGCAATATTCATGATTCCGAGTATACCCCCGACCTCCAGCTTTGTAAATGACAGCCGGAAGAACAAATCTTCTTG
>CAZVEL010000168.1:0-7442 GCA_964626305.1 uncultured Treponema sp.
CAGTATTTTTGTTAAGGAGTATATTGATGCTGCAAGAGAAGAAACCCCTGATTACCGAGCAATATTCCGCGGACCCGTCTGCGAATGTATTTAATGGAAAGTTGTATATTTATCCCTCGCATGATCGCGATATCGAAATGGAATCCAATGACAACGGTGACCAGTATGCCATGGAAGACTACCATGTGTACGAACTGGCCGACATGAATACCCCGCCCAAAGACCTCGGCGTGATTCTTCATGTTGACGATGTCCCGTGGGCTACCGCCCAGATGTGGGCTCCTGACTGTGCCGAAAAAAACGGCAAGTACTATTTTTACTTCCCCGCACGGGACAAAGACAACATGTTCCGCATTGGTGTTGCCGTGGGAGATACCCCTGCCGGTCCTTTCAAGGCTCAGCCCGATTATATCAAGGGCAGCTTTACCATTGACCCCTGCATCTTCCCCGACGATGATGGAGAGTATTACCTTTCCTTTGGCGGAATCTGGGGAGGACAGCTCGACAAGTGGAAAACCGGTACCTTCGATCCGAACGGCGGTGAACCTGCTGACGAAGAGAACGCCGTATGCTGCAAGATTGCCCGTATGCGGGATGACATGCTCGAGTTTGCTGAAGAGCCCCGCGATATTGTGGTCCTCGACGAGAACGGTGAACCGCTGAAGGCAAAACACCGCGACCGCCGCTTCTTTGAAGGTCCCTGGATGCACAAGTATAACGGTACCTACTATTTCTCCTACTCAACCGGCGATACCCATCAGCTTGTGTATGCAACCGCGGATAATCCCTACGGACCGTACACTTGGCGTGGCGTCATTCTTACCCCGGTTCTTGGTTGGACCACCCACCACTCGATTGTAAAATTTCAGGGTGAATGGTACTTGTTCTACCACGATTGTGAACTTTCTGGCGGAATCAACCATAAACGGAGCGTCAAATTTGCGCGCCTGCAGTATCGTGATGACGGTTCAATCGTGACCATCAATCCCTGATTGGTGTAATAAATTAAAAACCCCGGTTTGGCCGGGGTTTTTTTACGCTCGTAGTTCAATATGCTGATGTGATCGTGATACTTCTTCAAGATCAAGCCGTTTGAGCTTTTTCCGGAAGTTTACCGTATCATCTTCGATGATGGATTCGAGATAGTCAATCTGGTGTTGAATCGACTCGAGATAGAGGTTCTTTTTTACTCCATAGCGGTGTTCAAAATGATCAAAGGCGAACCGTGTTGCATTGTTCAGTGTTTCAAAGAGACGATGTTTGGTGGATTCATAAAATGAGAGTGTTTTTTTCAATATGTCGAACTCGGTGTTATATCCGGGGAAACCCGCCTCGCGGAACTCATAATACAGGAACAACAGTTTTTCAAGATAGGTCCGGTCGGCCATTTGCCCGAGCAGATCAGCTGATGCAAGAAGCTCTGCTGCGCATCGCTCCTGTTCATCTTCAAAAGGAATCTCATTGAAGTTGAGAGCAAGATCCGTGCCCGAAATGAGTCTCCCGACCCGTCGTGCGTTTGCTTCAGAGAGATGAAATGCATTACGGTTCTGTTCAGTGAAGGAAACGCTTCGGGTAACATGAGTTTTTGTATATTTCGCACCGGTACCTGATGTGTCAGAAATTTCCTGAATATAACCGGAATCATGTAACATAGCCGCGGTACAACAGTCAAGAATCATCTCGGCAGAAAAGTGTTGCCCGGTAGCCTCTGCTCCGTCCAGCATACGAACGGTTGCGCAAAAAACATCACAAGTATGGATATAATCGTGGTACTCGGTGTTGCATGCCTGGTATCCGGGAAAGGCTCCCTCATAAAGGTCCGTTGTCAAATCCCAGCGAAAGCGTAATTCCTTTTGGTCCCTTTGCTGAAGAAATGATTCCGCGATGCCCATACATTCTTCAACCATTGCCGTTTTGTTGGACGGATTGAAGATACGTGAAAGATTGGTCGTGCCGGATTCATTCATTGACCCCTCCTTTACGGAAAATAGTCCATTTTACCATGATAGCACGTTTTTTCTGGAAAAAAGGTGTGTGCTACCAAAATTGTTGAAAATATCAGGGTGCTACCAAAATTGTTGAAAAAAATTAAAAAACTTTCTGCCTGGATTCCGGACGGGGTATAAACAAAAAGACCAGAAGGGCGAGTGCGTATGGAAGGCCCAGGATGATGCTTGCCGGGATGAGGGCTGTTCCCTGCAGTATGGTTGTAATATATTCAGCTACACTGAACACAAGGACCGCTGCAATACAGGGAAGCGGTTTACGATATGCAAGATAGACGGCAGCAAGTGCTGTCCATCCGCGACCCGCGCTGAGGTTCGGTACGTAGGCTCCGAGGTTGAATGCGAGTACTGATCCGGCGCAGACGGCAAAAAATCCAGCAATTCCCCAGGATGCGATACGGTATCGTGCAGGATTGCTTCCCCTGACGGTGAGACTTTGTGGTGCCGGACCGCTCGCGGTGAGTTTGAGGCCGACAAGAGTATATTTCAGGAACCACCAAACCAGGATTGCTGCTACAAGCGCGACGGCAACACTCCAGCTTCCCGGGATTTTTCCGGCGATGTCAGCCTCGGCCAGGGTAACTACGCCTCGGGTACCAAACAGTCGGGAAGAGAACCAGGAAGTTGCTCCTGTTGCCAGAAAGTTGACGGAAAGACCAACTAAAAAGGGATTCGCCCGGGTATGTTCCGCAAACCACGCGAGTAGCATGAGAATTCCGGTTGTAAGCAATGATGAACAAAGAAACCCCAGAACAGGATTTCCTGTAGTTATCGTTACCGCAATGACGATAAAACCGGAAAGTGTTATGGCTCCATCCATAAAAACGGCCAGAACCCCTGCCCGTTCGGAGATCAATGCTCCCAGGGTAGCAAAGAGAAGAGGAACAGACATGACAAATAAAGTTTGCAGGACATAAATCATGGTCGCTTTCTCCGGAATTTGAGGAAGGAGGGAATCATGCGTGCTGATATGATCAGGAAAAGTACCGCCTGGAGTATTGCGGTCGAATCGAAGTCAACACGGGTTGAAATCAGAGCATTATCTCCCGAGACCTGAATCCATGAAAAGATTATGGCCGCAGGTACTATGGCGAAAGCCCGGTTTCCGGCAATGAGGGCAATTGCGAGGGCGCTCCAGCCCATTCCGCTGGTTATACCCTGATGACAGGTATACCAGGTTCCTGTTACTGCAAGGAATCCGGAAAGCCCATGCAGCGCTCCTGATATACTCATGCCGAGAAACGTTATCCGCTTTGTCCGGATGCCGGTGTAGGCGGCGAATTCCGGTGCGATTCCTGTCATACGCATCCGGTATCCGGCACGGGTTCTTGAAAGGAACAGTGTCCACAGTATCGCAAGGAGTAGAACCGGAATAACTGAAAGATTGAAAAAAGATGGTTCTGCAAAGGGTGGAATGCGAACTGTTTCAGGTATAGCTTTTGTTGCAAGAAGATTCTTACCGGGATCCCGTAATGGCCCGGCAACGAGATAATCCAGAAGGGGAATCAGGGCGGCGGAAAGCAAAAACGAGGTAAGTAATTCGCTTGCCTGAAAACGGACCCGTAAAAAGCCTGGAATTGCAGCGAGAATCGCTCCAGTACCGAGAGCTGCACAAAGTGTAGCCACAAAGATCGGAATTACCGGAGCTGTTTCGGACAGCTGTGACAAAACCACCGCGGTAACAAGCGCCGGTGCGTACATTTGTGCCTCTCCACCGAGATTGAATGAACCCGACCTGAGCGCACAGGCAGAGCCGAGAGCCGCCGGGATAAGCAGGACCGCCATGTTGAACATGTTGCCCAGGGACCACCAGGACGAGAAGGTTGCAGAAAAGAATCGACCAAGAGTTTCTATCGGCGTAGCCGTTGAAAGCGCAAGAAACAGGGTGATTACGAGGAGACAAATACCGAACGATACCAGTGGTTGGGTGAATCGCTTCATACCAGGGAGCCCTCCCGCAAGGTATATGTTTTTGAAAAGAAGTCTTTAACTTCCATGGTATCCGGTGTGTCGGTGAGAACAAGAACGGCTACACCCGTTTTGGCGATATCGCGTAATTGCTGACGGAGACGAACTACACTTGCAATATCAAGTCCCCATTCCGGATCGGCGAGTATGAGCACTCGTGGGTTGATTGAAAGCTCCCGGGACAAAATGAGCTTTTGAAGCTGACCGCCGGAAAGGGTTCGAACCGGGCGAAAAGGTTGATCAGCAATGTGTTCTTGTCTCACAATTGTTTTGGCAAAATGATCGGCTTGTTCAGTAAAGCGGCGTCCCGGGAAATAGGGTATCAATGCATCGCGGATGCTGATGTCAGGATGTGTCCCCCGGATAGCACGATTGGAAGGAACAACGGCTACACCCTGTTTTCTCAGAAGGGACGGAGAAAGGGATGCTGCATCAATCTGGATACACCGGTTTCCATTTCCGGGAAGCGTTACGGAACCGGAGGCCGCCGGGAACATGCCGGAAAGAACATCCTCCAGAGTTTCCAAACCGCTTCCGGGATACGCCAGGATGCCGGTGATAGCTCCAGGATCCGCAGAAAAACTGATATCCCGTATGCTCTGACGATTTGTTGGAAAAGCGGATACCCCTGAAATAGCTAAAGGCACCGTGCATCTTCGTTCTTCTGCAGTTTCCGTGGCTGGAGATAATTCCTGCCCGGGTGTCATTTGTAGTTGTTCTGGTTTTTTTTGAATCAGATGATTGTCCATTTCCGGGGCAAACAGTTCTGATAGTTCAATTTCGTTCACAGGATTATTTCGCTGATCAATAGATTGGACGAGGTGTCCATGCTTCAGCACGGAGATACGATGACCCCATCGGGATGCTTCGCCCATCTTGTGTGTTATTATTATAATACCCGTCCCCCGGTCGGCATTTTTGGCGAGGATCTCCATGAAAACTTCACGTTCTTCCGGAGGAAGAATCGCCGTTGGCTCATCCAGGATCAGGAAAGACGGATTGGTATACAAGGCACACAGCAATGCCGTCCGGAGACGGTCAGCAGGATTAAGGGTTCGTACGATTGCATTGAAATCAACAAGACAATTCCAACGGGCAGCAATCTCTTCCATTATCGTGCGGAGTTGTCTCCGCTGCACAAGAATACCTCGGCGACCTAATGCGATGTTTTCCAATACCGTCAAATCATCCGCCAGCAGAGGCCGTTGGTGAACCATGGCAATACCATGGGACAACGCATCCGCAGGAGATTCAAATGATACCTCCCGGGAATCGAGAAGAATTCGTCCTGCTGTTGGCATATGAAGACCGGAAACTATGTGTACCAGTGTGGACTTGCCCGCACCGTTCTCTCCCAGAATAAGGTGCAATTCTCCGCGCACGAACGATAGCGACACATCATCAAGTGCGACAAAACGGGCCTCAGACCCAGACCGATCGGCCTGTGATACAAAAACTCTGGATACGTGTTCAAGTGCTGCGTTTTGTATCATTTTCATGAATTGAATCAACGCACTGGTAGCGAAAGATCTCCGTTTTCAATTGAGATGAGCAACGCGGACATTTTCTCCCGGATAGATTCCGGTACGGTACTCAGGTACAGGGGATCGTCGGTAACAAAAGATACATACCCATCCTTGATACCAAGCGTCGTCGGGCGCCCCGTTGATAATGTTCCATGGAGAAACGCCAGCGTTTTTTCATAGGCAAGACGTTCCTGCGCCATGATCGAGCTTGATATAACCAAACCGGGTGCTTTGGAAAAGCCATTATCGTCAAACCAGGATATGTAAAAACCCGTGTCCATTGCTGCGGAAATCACTCCCTGATTCGCCCCTCCCGCGATGGGCATGATCACGTCCACCCCGGAGTTTTTCATGGCCCGGGCAAGCTCGGCACCCTTTGTGGCATCGTACCAGTTCCCGACAACCCGGAAATCTATCATACAACCTGGAACGGCAGCCTGAGCTCCCTCCCGATAGCCGGGGAGAATGATATCATTCATGGCCGGATATTCCTGAGCGGCAATAAGACCGATCTTTTTTTGCTTGTTGGCATGTTCCATAGTACTGGTACTGACAAGAGCCGCGATGTACCCGGAAAGATATGCCTGCTCCCGCTGATTGTATCTGAATGTTGTAATTGCGGGATTTCCGGAATGCCATGCATCAAATATGAGAAACTTCTGATGAGGAAACTGACGTGAAATCGGTGCAATAAGCTCCGGCATGGCCGGATTTGATGTAATGATGAGGGAGTACTGTCCCTGAGCGACCAGGGAGGTCATACGGCTTCCCCAATCAGCTTGACGAGTTCCGGCTTCTACGACGGTTAGTTCAATAGAAAGACCGGCCCCCTTTGCTTCATCAACTGCACGGCGAACGCCGCCCACCAGCATTTCATACACCGGACTACCGGAAACTATGCCGGGAACAAAAACCGCAATCTTTGTGTGTTCAGTTTCCATCTCCGTGCTACCACCGGCCACAATCTGGTTGACCGGAATAAAGAGTACAGTGCAAAAAAGCAACAGAATAATTACGTTTTTCATGGGATCCTCCATAATACGGACACACTATAGTAAAAATGACCTGAATATGCTACAGTCCCGTTATGAAAGGATTGCTGATAAGAAAAGCGTTTTTTGATGGATGGGATACTGTCCTTTTTTTGTTATTAGGTAATTTACTACTATATATTGTTGCCTTTGGTGGATTTGCCATAGCACATTTCACCGCACCAACGTTGGGAATATTTCTCGCAATACTCACTATCGCAATACTGTTACTCGGCGTGGTCCTTTTGGCTCTTTCCGATGAATTGGCTCATGTGTCAGGATTTCAGACCTTTTCGCTCAAACGGTTTTTCTCGTCCTTGAAAAAATACTTTTTTCAAGGACCCCTGTATATTCTGACCTTAGTTTTCTTTCTTGTGCTTTTTCCGCTCGCTGTTCATTGGTATTTCTTGCTTGGAGGACTTATGGGCTATGTTCTCGGGTTGGTTATGTTCTGGATATCACTAATTTTTTACCTTGCTTTCCAGTGGTTTCTTCCCATAAAAAGTCAATTGGAACCGAACTTTTTCAAAGCATTGAAAAAGTGCTTTATCATATTCTTCGACAATCCCGGGTTTTCTTTTTTCATGTTGTTGTATTCTCTGGTGCTTCTGGTACTTTCAATGATTCCTTTCCTGCTTCTTCCCGGGCTATCAGGCATTCTGCTTGCTCAGAATGAAGCGTTCCATCTCCTGATGAAGAAATACGACTGGATGGAAGAGCATCCGGAAATTGATTTTGCAACTGCACGAAAGAATGTTCCCTGGGATGATTTGTTGGATGATGAGTATGATGCTGTGGATTCTCGGAGTATCAAGAATCTTATTATGCCCTGGAAAGATTAGTTACTGCTATCAAAATTGTTGAAACCCAAAAACAGTAATGAACCATTACACCACAAGATGCCGGGCGAC
>CAZVEL010000169.1:0-5178 GCA_964626305.1 uncultured Treponema sp.
TTGGTAGCAGTTCAGAGCTGCCCCAACAGCAGCTCCCGTACACTCAGCTGTCTGATTCCATCCTCCGACTGCTCGTCCCCGTATGCGCCAATCATGTACTTTGGCCAGCCGTCCCGCAGGGAGAGCAGGGCTGATCTTTTCCGCAGCTGTTCCGCTGCGGTGGCAGCGCTTCCCGCCATCTGAAGATACATCCGTTCACCGTTACGATTACACACAAAGCTGATATCCTCCCGGCTGCCGTTGCCCCGGATTATCCGGCCCTGCTGTACGTCCCGGCCGGAATCAACAAGATACAGAAATACCAGATTTGCGAGTGCGTGGTCAAATGTTCCGGGACGATCTTTATCCGTAAAGGCACAGCGGAGTC
Organism: uncultured Treponema sp.; assembly: GCA_964626305.1. Classification (GTDB taxonomy): domain Bacteria; phylum Spirochaetota; class Spirochaetia; order Treponematales; family Treponemataceae; genus Teretinema. The sequence goes on from CAZVEL010000169.1 coordinate 368, forward strand.
CACTGTCGCCAAAGTACCAGCTCATGCCCGAATCGAGTGTTTTCTTGCGCGAAAGATCATATACGGGAACGGGAACAAGTAGTCCTGATTCGGCGCAATACCCCAGGTAATCAAGAACAGCCTGCGGCGAAATGGTCATGTTCCGGGAAGAAAACGCGTCCTGGATCTGGCGGGAGGAAAGACTCTCCCCGGTATGCCGGGCGACAAACCGGAGCAGTTCCCTGAGCGCCCGGGGGTTCCGTACGGTAAAGCGTTCAACTATTTCGCCGAGCAGGAAGGAATCAGCCCGGAACCGGAGCAGACTGAACCGGTCAGGTGAATCGGGTGGAAGAAGCGCATGATGAATGAGGCCCCCGTTTTCGACATATAGCTCAAGAGAGTGCATGGAATCGCGAATTGAGTGGGCCTCAAGGAATTCCGGATAGGAAAGTGGTGAAAGACGGATTGTATGGAGCAGTTTGCCGAATATGGGCCGAAGTACCGAATCAAGTATTTGTTCATGGCGGGCAGACAAGAGAACGGTTGCTGAATACTCGGCAAGTATCCGGTCGAGCGCTTCTGGCAAACCGTCGAGCGTGTCAGCATTTTCTATCACCAGTACCGAAGGCCCCACCCCGAGTGCGCGGGCCTGCTGAAGAATGTCTCTTGTTCCGGTTGTGTCATCGTGTCGCAGATACACCATGCGGACGGGCGGTTTTTCGGTTTTGAGCTCGTGTGTTACCGATGCGAGGAAGCTGTTTATTCCGGTTCCGGGTAATCCGCCAACAAGGATGATACGATGTGTTTTCCGGGCTTCGAGAACGGTATTCAGATACTTTGTTCTTTGAAAAAACATAATATGACTATTATAGCAGACAAAGAAAATATAAACAATTATAAGCCTAATATAAAAGACAAAAGATAACATAATAGTTGTTTTTTGTGATTGTATCATGCCGGAAAATCTGATTATATGGTGTGTATCATACAACGAAAGGGAGAACCCTATGGCACGACAAATTAAACTTTTTGACACTACCTTGCGCGATGGCGAACAGTCACCCGGTTGCAGTATGAATCTGCAGGATAAGCTTGATGTGGCGGAAAGTCTCGCAAATCTCGGTGTAGACATTATCGAAGCCGGGTTTGCCATTGCCAGTCCCGGAGACTTCAAGTCGGTTCAGGCGGTTGCAAAGAATATCCGCGGGGTAACTATAGCATCCCTTTCCCGTGCACTCGAAAAAGATATCGATGCATCCTGGGAGGCCCTCCGCGAGGCGGAAAGTCCCCGTATTCATACCTTTCTCGCAACAAGTCCGCTCCACATGGAGTACAAGCTTAAGAAAACACCCGACCAGGTGTATGAACAGGCGGTTGCCATGGTCAAATATGCCCGGAACCTCTGTGGAGATGTGGAGTTTTCCCTGGAAGATGCCTCCCGCTCGGATCCAGCCTTCATGTACCGTATCATCGAAGGTGTTATTGCCGCAGGAGCTTCCACGGTCAATATTCCTGATACCGTGGGGTACGCGGTTCCCGAGGAATTTGCCTCATTGATCACAAATATCCGCAACAATGTGCCCAATGTGGACAAAGCCGTTCTTTCCGTTCACTGCCACAATGATCTGGGTCTTGGCGTCGCAAACAGCCTGGCCGCGGCAATGGCAGGAGCCGACCAGATTGAATGTACCATTAATGGGCTCGGGGAGCGTGCTGGAAACGCCGCGCTCGAAGAAATCGTGATGAATCTGTACACCCGCAAGGAATACTACAACATGACCACCCGGGTTGATACCACCCGGATCTGGCAGACCTCACGCAAGGTTTCCAAGGCAACCGGTGTGCGCTGCCAGCCGAACAAGGCGGTTGTGGGAGACAACGCGTTCGCGCACGAGTCCGGTATTCATCAGCACGGTGTGCTTGCGAACCGGGCAACCTATGAAATCATGACACCCGAGTCAATCGGACTGCCCCATAACAAAATGGTGCTTGGAAAGCATTCCGGCCGCCATGCGTTTGAGGAGCGACTCTCGTACCTGGGATACCGGGTTTCTGAAGAACGCCTCAACGAGCTCCTTGAAGCATTCAAGGAGCTTGCCGACAAGAAAAAGACGGTTTCCGACCGTGATATTGACGCCATGGTTTCCGGTTCTTCGAGCGGAATTCCTGAAGCGTACCAGCTCGACCGTTTTGTCATCAATTCGGGATCCTCGCTTACCTCGACTTCCGTGGTGCGGCTCAAACTCAGGGACGGTACCAGGGTCGAAAAGGTCGCCATCGGCGACGGACCGGTCGACGCATCGTTTAACGCGGTGGACAAGATTATCGGCGGGTCGGAGATCAAGCTGGAAGATTACAATCTTCAGATTGTTGATGCCACCGACACCGGCGCGGACGCGCAGGGCGAATCCCATGTCCGCATAACCCGCGACGGCAGGACCTGGAACGGCAGCGGCGTTTCCACCGATATTGTGGAATCTTCGCTTAAAGCATATCTTTTCGCCATCAATGCCATGCTCTTTGATCTTGAGCAGGAAAAAACGAGGAGTGCCCAATGAGTCTGCTTACACAACTGCATATATTCGATTCCACCCTCCGGGATGGAGCCCAGGGGGAGGGTATAAGTTTTTCGGTTCAGGACAAGCTCCACATCGTCAAGGCGCTTGATGAGCTCGGCGTCGCCTTTATCGAAGCGGGAAACCCGGGCTCAAACCCGAAAGACCTCGAGTTCTTTCAGGAGGTAAAAAAACTCAAGCTGAATAACTCAAAGGTTGTTGCCTTCGGGGCGACCCGCCGAAAGGGAATTGCCGCCGCGGACGACGCGAATCTCGCAAGTCTTCTGAATGCGGATACCGAATATGTGTGCATCTTCGGAAAAACCTGGGATTTTCATGTGACGGACATACTCAGGGCTTCTCTCGATGAAAACCTTGCCATGATACGTGACACCATGGAGTACCTGGTGAAAAACGGCCGCACGGTTATCTACGATGCCGAACACTTCTTTGACGGCTACCGGAATAATCCCGCCTATGCCATGGATACGCTCAAGGCAGCAGCCGCAGGCGGAGCCGCCGCGCTTGTTCTATGCGACACGAACGGTGGCAGTCTACCGGACGAGGTACGTGAGATAACCGAGGTGGTGGTTCGTGAGTGCGGTCTTCCGGTGGGTATTCACTGTCATAACGACACCGGTATGGCAGTTGCAAGCAGTCTTCTTTCCGTAAAAGGCGGCGCCACCCAGGTGCAGGGAACCCTGCTCGGGTTCGGCGAACGCACCGGAAATGCGAACCTCTCCACCATAATTGCAAACCTTGAACTCAAGATAAACCGTCCCTGCCTTCCGGAAGGAAAGGTAGCCCTGCTGACCCCGGTCGCACGGCGCATAGCCGAGATTGCGAATATTACGGTGGAAAACGGCATGCCGTACGTGGGCTTCAATGCCTTTGCCCACAAAGCCGGCATGCACATAGACGCGGTAAACAAAAACTCCCGAGCCTATGAGCATGTTTCACCGGATCTGGTCGGGAACGAACGGAACTTCCTCATGAGTGAGGTGGCTGGACGTTCCATGATCATTGACCGGCTCAAAGTGTATGATCCGTCGGTTACCAAGGAAAGCCCGGTCGCCGCGCAGGTTGTCGCCCGGCTCAAGGAACTGGAGCACGAAGGATACCAGTTTGAAGGCGCGGACGGCAGCTTCGAATTGTTGATCCGGAAGAACATGGGCAAGTATACGCCCTTCTTCGATCTTGAGTATTACAAGATCATCGAGGAGCAGCCGGTGGACGGTATGCCCAACAACGCCTTTGCACAGATCAAGATTGGTGTTGACGGACAGATGGCCATCACGGCGGGGGAAGGCGCCGGTCCTGTGCATGCGCTTGACCGTGCGCTCAGAAGCGCGCTTGAACAGTTTTATCCGACTGTTGGCGAAATGCGCCTGACCGACTTCAAGGTCCGTGTGCTTGATTCAAAGAGCGCGACTGCGGCAAAGGTTCGTGTCCTCATCGAGTCAACTGACGGAGAGGATGAATGGACAACAGTCGGGGTATCCCGTGACCTTATCGAAGCCTCCTGGGTCGCCCTGGTGGATTCGTTCGAGTACAAATTGATCAAGGATGCGGAAAAATAGAAAAAAAACGCGTCCGGGTACTGTACAGAAAAGTTTAATTATACTAAAGTTAATTAAGTATAAGTGTAGCGCCCGGTATTCCGTACCCACGGAACCGGCGCCAGCAAAAGGAGACGATAATGGGAATGACCATGACCCAAAAGATCCTGGCAGCGCATGCGGGGCTTGATTCGGTACAGGCCGGACAGCTCATTGAAGCGAAACTGGATCTGGTGCTCGGAAACGATGTTACCACCCCGGTAGCAATCAACGAATTTGACAAGATCGGCTGCAAGACCGTGTTTGATCGCACAAAGGTCGCCATTGTGCCGGATCACTTTACCCCGAACAAGGATATCAAGGCGGCGGAGCAGGCAAAGAAAGTACGCGAATTCGCCCGCAAGCATGATATCGAGAACTACTTTGAGGTGGGCACCATGGGCATCGAACATGCCCTGCTGCCGGAGAAGGGTCTTGTTGTCGCCGGCGACGTGGTCATCGGTGCAGACAGTCATACCTGTACCTACGGCGCGCTCGGCGCGTTTTCCACCGGTATCGGCTCAACCGACATGGCCGCCGGCATGGCTTCGGGAACCGCCTGGTTCAAGGTACCGTCGGCCATCAAGTTTGTCCTCAAGAACAAGCTCTCCGGCTGGGCGAGCGGCAAGGACGTGATTCTCCACATCATCGGCATGATCGGGGTGGGGGGGGCCCCCTC
>CAZVEL010000170.1:0-6176 GCA_964626305.1 uncultured Treponema sp.
CGATTGATTATTTCGGCGGGGATGGTATCAGGCGAAACAAAGACTGCTTCTTTCCTTGCTGGCAGGGGCTCCGGGTTCTGAGCTTTTTTCTCGCCGGTAAAACATGAGACAGCCAGAGGCGCCATACACAGAATAATAACAGCAGGTTTCATTGTGAAAAATCCTTTATCTGCCAGCCACGCCGTCGCGCTATATGGCGAAGCCTGGTATCCGGATGGACGGCAACCGGACGGCCAACCAGTTCAAGCAGAGGGAGATCGTGCACACTGTCGCTATAAAATGAGCAGTATTGCAAATCCGTGCCGCTCCGCTGGGCAAAATCACTGATAATTGAGCATTTTGTTCGTGAATATACCGGTGATCCAACTATCTTGCCGGTAAATACACCGTCCTGAAAGGCAAATTGTGTCGCAACAACATCAGCAGCGCTCAATTCAAGATACTGCGCAAGAGGATACACTACTTCAAAGGGGGATGATGTTGCGAGAATAACCCGCACACCCTGGGTTCGCAGGGTACGGATCTCACGAACGGCACCCGGGTAAATACCACTTTCAAGGTAGGTATCAAAAGCTTCTTTCGCCATGGTTTGAATTAGTTCACGGGACACGCCGGCAATACGGGGAAGGCTTTTCCGGTACAGCGTTTCGATTCCCAGTTTAAAAAAACGGTATAAGACATAGAGAAACGGGACCAGCAGGATATATCCCCAGCTTATTAGCCTGCGTTTCATGCAGGCAAGAATGAACCAGAGAGAAGTTGCGTGGCGACTGATGGTGTGATCTACATCAAAAAAGGCAATCTGTTCACGATGCATACCGCTACAGAATAATGATTATTTCTCGCTTGAACAAGCCTTTCCGGAAAATGATGCCCCTGGAGAGATTGCTGCACATCCTCAAGCCAATGCCCCGATACCGGCGGGCTTTCGGATCGTAATAGGGAGTAAACTGTGATTCCGGTAAACCGGGAGAACAAAGGCTTGTGGTAAAATAACGTATCGACATACGTACTGTATCATTCCTGAAAAAACGTATAACAACGGGCATATGAAACAACGAGCGATTGTGCATAAGGATGTTCTCGAAAACCTCGGTTGCTGCAAGCTTCATTCGCAAACGATCCTTTTTGGCGAGACTGGTACAAGTGTCAACAAATTCCTCCAAATGGAGGAGACTGGCGGCACGAAGTGCCAAACGGATACTGCGGTGGTTTTTTTTCAAGCGGTCTATATTACCTCAGTAAGGGAATAGATTACCGGAAACATTTCGGAAAAACCGGTAGATTCAATTGCCAGCCGTACAATTTCGGAAGGATTCATAATATACAGTTTATGACCAACATCTTCCCCGTCATCGACCGCTGCCATGAGAACACCGAGACCGGAGGAAGAAAGATTAACGACACGGGACAAATCCAGAACAAGATTTGTCTCCTTTATCAGGGAATATACCTTTTCCTGGAATTCGGTATACGTGTAGGAGTTAACCGTTCCGGCTACTTCAAGCAGCGCATAATTAGGCCCTGTTTTTTCAACGATCGAAATACTCTCCATATCCTCTTACCTCTTATTTACTCAAATATTTGATTACAAGTACCGTGATATCGTCTTCCAGTTCCCGTGAGACAAACTCGGTAAGGTTATCACAAAGAAATTGTGCAATACGCCCGGCAGGATAGGATCGGTTATCCATGAGCATTCGTTGCACACGGTCCTTTCCGAACCGTTCACCGCGAAGATTCGTGGAATCGATCAGTCCGTCTGTCGTCATGAGAAGAATATCCTGGGGATTAAGACTGATTTTCTTTACTTTGAGGTACTGACCAATATTCTTTACAAACCCGAGGACCTTGCCATCACCCTGAATTTCAATGGCGTTATTATACGCAGCCGTAAACAGGAACATGGCGGGAACGCCGCAGTTAATGTAATAAAGGGTATTGGTCTTGAAATCGAGGAGCCCGAAAACACCGGCGAAAAAAGTTCCCTTGGGAAGATTATTCTTTACGAAGCGGTTAACTTTGATTACCAGATGCTTGAAATCCTGGGTTTCCCGGAGAAAGGTGCGCAACACACTCTTGAGAATGACCATGGACATACTTGCATTCAGCCCTTTTCCCGATACATCACCCATAACAAACAGATACTTGTCCGAATTGAGCTTGATGAAGTCGATGAAGTCACCACCAAGTTTACGGGCTGAGCGGGTAATAAAGTCGGCCTCAATTTTGTCATGATCAACCCGGTCAATATTTTCCTGTATCGAGGTAATTACCTGTCCGGAGAATTCTATTTCACGGTCAACAGTGAGGACAACAGATTCATTCGCTATGTTCTTGAGATAGTACATAGCGAGGAAAAAGTTTGAATACAGATTGGAAAGAACGTTATGATCATAGTCAGTATAATCACCACCGCGTTTTTTAGGTCCGAGTAGAATGATACCGACAATTCGATGCCCTTCGCGGAGCAGTATCATGGCATCGGCACGGGCTATATCGAGTATCTGCAGGATGTTTTGTTTTACATCAGCATACAGATGATTTGTAATTGCCTGTGTTTTCAGAATAACCGATTCGTTATAGCTCAGGAGGAAATCTATTGCCTTGTTTTCGCTGACAACCAGTTCATTCTTCATGTTCATTGAAGAATACACGGTTATCAGCTTTCCCTTGTCATCCGAAACAAGAACATCTATCGAAGAACACCCGACATACTGGTCGAGAAGGGAAACGGTCTTTTCTATTACGACATCGCCACCACTTGCATAATCGATAGTCTCAAGACCCGCTTCAAGCTCGGCCTCATAGTCCACGCCGACACGGATATACTTGCGCATTTTCCGGGAAACCTGCTCCCGGAGAAAAAGCATGACGACGATTGTAAGGACGAGCAACCCAACCATGGGAACCGTTGCCGCTACCCGATTCACTATCAGAACGACAAGCGCCGCGGTTGCTATACTGAACACAAAGTTGAGAACAGCGAAATTCACCAGTGTTGCCACAGCAAGGGTCCGGTCAAAAAGGGTAGTAACCGAAACCGCCTGGTACAGAAGCACAAGCATGATGGCAAGACCAAAGGGAATGGAAAGAAAGGTTATGAAGTAGTGAAATGACAGGTGGTACATTACCCAGGACGCGCCGATACCGGCACAGATCGAGAACGCGACAAACAGGAGCCGCTGCCGATAAATCCGGCTTTTCATTCCGAGAACCCGGATTAACAGAGAAAGGACGGTTATGGCCGGTATGGCAATTACAAAGATCAGAACATACAGGCCCAGGCTGTCAATGACCCCGAACGCCGGCACAGATCCAATACGAAGTGCACCACTTTCAGTTATCGAGGTAACCCCGGTAAAAACGAGATACGCGCAAAACAACAATGACAACCAGTTGATTACCTTCAGAAACTTGCTGTCTGTATCATAGGGAATGGAAACAGCAAAACGTAAAAGGGATATACCGGTAAAGCAAAGACAAAGAAAACCGAGACGAAGCATGAGCAGCGCGAGAGTTGGATTTCCAGTATAGGCAAGATGTGCCGATACCGCCGCAAAAAGTGCGGTAAAAGAAGAAGCCATGCCTACTGTGGTAAAAATGTTGTTTTCTTTTTGCGAGCGAGAGTCCAGAAAATAGGAAAAAAGAAACAGAAAAGCGGCCAGTGCATAGTTGAATATGAGCAGATTCATGGTTACTCCTCGATCTTTGCGACAAGCATGGTCACATCGTCGCGCAGTTTCTTGTCGCCATTATACTCCATGACCAGATCAGCGATGTCATTGACGAAATGCCGCGCGGTTTTATGCGCGCTGTTCCGTACGGTGTTCATGTATAGTTCGGTATCACCCAGCTCAACACCGGTGTCATCCATGACCTCGGAAACACCATCGGAAGCCATGAGAACTACGTCGCCGCGATACAATGGAGCTTCGTCCTGGACTATCTCATCAAGATCAATAATACCGACAAGGCTGCAGGTGGACTGCAGCGGTTTTATTTTATATCCGCCGGGGGCTCGGGTAATGATGATGGGGTCTGCCATGGAAGCATTGACATATCGGATTTTCATCACCTTGGTATCAATAATTCCGATAAAGAGAACCGCATATTTATCCTGCAGGTGCATGCTCTTGATAGCGATATCAATTGCACGGATAACACCGGGAAGATCTTCCTTGTTGTCGATAATTTTGACCGTATTACTGATTACACCCATGATAAGCGCAGACGCAAGCCCTTTTCCCGACACATCGCCAAGAAGGAAGAAAGTCCGGTTTTCGTCCAGCGGGATAACATCGTAGAAGTCACCGGAAACGTTGACGAGGGGCCGGAAGTAGGCTGCAATATCGAGATGTGGAATATCGGGCATATCCTCGGGCAGAAAGGACATCTGTGTTTCTGCGACCATGTCCCATTCCTTGGAAAGTTCCGAGATGGCGGTGAGCTGGGTAATTGTTTTCGTCCGTTTCTGGAAGTTAACAAATTCGTAGAACATGGTGTCGAATACAGACCGTTCAAACACCTTCATGTAGCGGCACAGTACATAAAAATGCAACTTCCCGCACACGAGAAAAAACCCTCGGGCGTTTTCAAAATCGGAAACAAGACCAAGCTTTTCATCAATGAGATAAAAACCCTCGGGCCAGTTTTCCGGAAAGTTCCGGGAAAGTACTTCCAGAGTATCCGGATCTGTCGCGATCCGGGTTGGACTGTTGTAAATAACGTAGTTATTCTCCGAGTTCACATACAGAACCGAAGCGTCGGCGTCATGTTCAAGAACGGCCGAAATGGAGTCCATGAGGTCATCGAGGGTATACGAAAACCGGAGCCGGTCAATAAACCGGATTATGAGACGGCTATCCTTTACCCTGAATGTCCGGTGTTCCAGACGCTGCCAGATTTCACGGATTACCAGGGAGGCTGAAGTCCCGGCCATAAAAAACATGATTGCGGTGGCAATAAGGCGTCCACCAGCGGTAACCTCGGGTATAAGGATAATGAAAAAAAACGAAAAAACCAGCCCGATGAAAGAATCTACTGCCAGCTTGGCAAGCCTTTTGCGGGTTTGAATCATCCTGAAGCACCTCTTTGCAGGGAAAAGCAGTATTCACCGGTCAAACTGGTTTGCCGGGACACTTTCCCTGTAACTGCGGAATAATAATCAGCACTTATCATTGTACCACAGATTAAACGCTTTGAGAATAAAAAAAAGGGAATGGAGTTTTTCCGGATCAGGAAGAAATTTCTGAAAGCGGAATGGGATCCGGCGCAGTATTTTCACCTTCGAGCCGGGCAACTTCCTCCAGCAGGGATTTTGCTTTGGAAGAAATTTTCACGGGAATTTGCACCATTATCTTGATATACAGGTCACCTTTCCGTCCACTGGCTACCGGAACGCCCTCACTCCTGATACGCAGCAGCTTACCATTTTGCGTTCCCGAGGGAATCTTCAATTTAAGACGTTTTCCGTCCAGAGCGGTAACCGTAATTTCACCGCCAAGAGCAGCCTGTGTCATGGACACCGATATCGCGCAGTACAGATCAGCACCGGCCCGTTCGAACGCGGCATGTGGTTTTACCCGTATAAAGACAAAGAGATCTCCGTACGGGCCACCATTTTGACCGGCGTCTCCCTGACGGGGTATGTTGATCCGTTTTCCGTCTTCTACTCCCGGTGGAATGGTCACGAGTATTTTTTGCCGTTTTTTCTGTACACCGCTTCCGGAACACTCACGGCATGGATTTTCTATGATCGTTCCCTCACCGTGACAGGTGGGACAGGGGGACGCAATGGAAAAGAATCCCGAACTGCGCCGGACCTGGCCAGCCCCCTGACAGGTGGGACACATCTTTCGACCGGAACCACCGGATGCGCCGGTACCCTTGCAGGCCGCACAGGTTTCATTGCGTGAATACTGTATTTCCGCCTTGGTTCCGTACACCGCGTCCTTGAATGATATCTGGAGATCATACCGGAGACTTGCTCCCTGATTGCTGGCTGACCGTCCGCCGGATCGGCGTCTGCCACCACCACCTCCGAAAAGGTTTTCAAAAATGCCGGAAAAATCGCCAAAAATGTCCTCAAAGCCCTGGAATGCACCCGGATCAAATCCACCGGGACCTCCCGGTCCGCCCATTCCTTCAAGACCGGCATGACCGTACTGGTCATA
>CAZVEL010000171.1:0-11368 GCA_964626305.1 uncultured Treponema sp.
ATGAAGAATTTAAAGAACTGGCTTCCCGGTATCTCTCCGGACGTGACAGGAAAATACTGGACAAGCTTACTCTTGAACCGCCCCGAAACGGTGCGTGTACCGGTTCTCTAGTTGTTGATCAGTGGTTCGACCATGAGCGCTCCCTCAGACTGAATCTCGCAAAACTACGTGCGCAGAAAATCAGCCGTGTGGTTCACTTTACCACCGCGGAAACGGAAGCGCTTGCAATGCACGTTGCTGTTTCACAGGCGGCACGGAATGCCGTGTCCCTGGATAACCCGCTTGAAGCCGAAAAACAGTTGCTCAAGATCCGGATGCAATGGATTGATGAGCTCCGCGGGAATCATTTCTTTGATTCGGAAGCGGTATTTTTATACGGATTAACCCTGCTCCTGCGTGAACGCGGAGATCGCTTCACTGTTGAGGCGGGACAGGATGCATATGCAACCATTTATACACAGATTCTTGGAGAAGAAGCATGACGGATACAAAAGGAACGGTAGTCGCCGTCAACGGTAACATGGTCAGCGTCAAGATTGACGGGAATGTTACCCTGAACGAAGTAGGCTACGTAACAGTGGACGGCAAAAACCTTAAAAGCGAGATAATCCGTATTCGCGGAGACCGCGCGCAGCTGCAGATTTTTGAAATAACCAACGGTATCCAGGTGGGTGACAATGTCGAATTCAGTGGAGAAATGCTGTCCGTCGAACTTGGTCCGGGACTTCTCGGAAAAGTGTATGACGGGCTCCAGAATCCCCTGCCGGACCTTGCCGAAAAGGCCGGGTATTTTCTTGAACGCGGTCTGTACATGGACCCCCTTCCGGATGATACAACCTGGGAATTCACTCCGGTTGCCAAAGAAGGCGATACCGTTGTTCGGGCAGATACTATTGGAACCGTTCCGGAGGGAACCTTTACCCATCGTATCATGGTACCATTCACTTTGCTTGGAACATACACGGTCGTATCAGTAAAACCGGCGGGAACCTACCAGCTCAAGGAGACCATTGCAGAAATCAGGGACAGTCAGGGAACGGTGATTCCCCTGACCATGAGTTTCAACTGGCCGGTTAAACGTGCCATCGATTGTTACTCGGAACGCCTGAAACCTACAGAAACCCTGATAACCCAGACAAGGACCATCGATACGTTCTTTCCGGTTGCGAAGGGCGGAACCTACTGTATTCCCGGACCTTTCGGTGCTGGCAAAACAGTTTTGCAGCATACCACCAGCCGTCATGCTGATGTTGATATTGTAATTATTGCGGCTTGCGGTGAACGTGCCGGGGAAGTTGTTGAAACACTCAAAGAATTTCCCGAACTTACCGATCCCAAGACCGGCCGCTCCCTCATGGAACGGACCATCATCATCTGTAATACCTCGTCCATGCCCGTAGCTGCCCGCGAAGCATCGGTATACACCGGAGTAACCCTGGCGGAGTATTACCGGCAGATGGGGCTCAATGTACTGCTTCTGGCGGACTCAACCAGCCGTTGGGCCCAGGCGCTCCGTGAAATGTCCGGACGCCTGGAAGAAATACCCGGCGAAGAAGCATTCCCCGCGTATCTTGAATCCTATATTGCCGCATTTTACGAACGTGCCGGTATTGTTCGCCTTCGTGATGGAACAACCGGATCGGTTACCATCGGCGGAACCGTTTCACCCGCTGGCGGTAACTTTGAAGAACCGGTAACACAGGCAACGCTTAAGGTCGTCGGAGCCTTTCATGGACTTTCCCGTGACCGTTCTGATGCACGAAAATATCCGGCAATTCACCCGCTCGACTCCTGGAGTAAATATCCCAGTGTTATCGATCTACCTGCCGTAACCTATGCACGGTCATTCCTGCGCCGCGGAAATGAAGTGGATCAGATGATGAAGGTTGTTGGTGAGGAAGGTACCAGCCTTGAGGACTTCATCGTCTATCTGAAAGGAGACCTCCTTGATGGAGTGTATCTCCAGCAGAATTCTTTCGACGAGGTTGATGCCGCCGCATCAATTGATCGGCAACGATATACATTCAAACTTATTCTTCAGACACTGGGAACCAACTTTACCTTCAGCGGCAAAGAAGAAGCACGGCACTGGTTCAATGCGACCCGCCTTCTTTTCCTTGATTTTAACTACTCGCCATGGATGTCAGACCAGTTCAAAAAAATGGAAGCCGAGATAATGGCAGCGTTAGATGAAAAATCGGATGGCATGGATCCCCAGGCAGAAAAAATGATCGACAGGATCAAACCGATCGGGAGTGCGGAGTAACAGATGAAAAAGATATACAGCAAGATTGAATCAATTAACGGCTCGGTAATCACCGTAAAGGCGGACAATGTACAATACGGGGAACTTGCCGAGATACAGACCGCATATGGTCCCTCCCTTGCGGAAGTAAACAAGCTCGACGGTGATACTGTGTCGTTGCAGGTATTTGCCGGAGGCCGTGGTGTTTCAACCGGGGATACAACCCGCTTTCTGGGACAGGAAATGCGGGTCAGCTTCTCTGAAAACCTCATGGGACGCATATTCACCGGTTCCGGTGAACCGCGCGATAAAGGACCCGAGCTCCATGACAACATGATTCCCATCGGCGGACCATCGGTAAATCCCGCGAAGCGAATTATTGCGAAACGCATGATCCGTACCGGTATTCCCATGATTGACGTGTTCAATACCCTCGTCGTATCGCAGAAGCTCCCCATTTTCTCGATATCCGGTGAACCGTATAATGAGCTTCTTGCACGCATAGCCATGCAGGCTGAAGTCGACGTCATCGTTCTCGGGGGAATGGGACTGAAGCATGACGACTACCTTTTTTTCAAGGACACTCTGGAAGATGCGGGAGCCATGAGTCGGACAGCCATGTTCATACACACTGCCGCAGATCCGACCGTAGAATGCCTCATGATACCGGATATGTGTCTTGCCGTGGCCGAACAGTTTGCGATCAAGGGAAAAGACGTACTCGTTCTTTTGACCGACATGACCAACTTTGCCGACGCATTGAAAGAAATTGCCATTACCCAGGAACAGGTTCCTTCGAATCGCGGATATCCCGGTGATCTTTATAGTCAGCTTGCTGCGCGTTATGAAAAAGCTGTTGACTTTGATGATGCTGGATCGGTGACCATACTCGCCGTGACTACCATGCCCGGTGATGACGTTACCCACCCGGTGCCCGATAACACGGGATATATCACCGAAGGACAGTTCTATCTGAAGAACGGCCGTATTGAACCTTTCGGAAGCCTTTCCCGCCTCAAACAGAATGTAAACGGTACAACACGGCCTGACCATCGTGCGCTCATGGACAACATGATCAAGCTGTATGCCGCATACAAGGACACCCTTGAAAAGAAATCCATGGGATTCATGATGAGTGAGTGGGACAACAAACTGCTCAAATATGGAATACTGTTCGAAGAACAGATGATGGATCTTTCAGTGAATATTCCCCTTGAGGGAGCGCTGGACGCGGGATGGAAGATACTGGCTGAATGTTTCCAGCCTGCTGAAACCGGAATCAAGAGTGATTTGATCAACGAGTTCTGGCCCAAACAATAAGGGACACACGAGATGCCTGTAAAGCTGACGAAGAATGAACTGAAATCACAAAAAGAAAGCCTCAAACGCTTCCAGCGATATTTGCCGACACTTCAGCTGAAAAAACAACAGCTCCAAACCGAAATACGAGCTATTGAAGTCAGGGCGGAACAATTACGTAAAGATCGTGATCGTTTGAACCGGGCCTTTGAAAGCTGGATCGCAGTATTCGGAGAAGCGGACGCCTTTGATCCCGACACCGTACAAATAATGGAAACCAGGGTATCCACCGGTAATATAGCCGGCGTATCAATCCCGATGTACGAAGGTGCTGAATTTTCGCGCGGGGAATATGATCTGTATGAGAAACCGTTGTGGCTGGACACCGCTTCTGAAAAACTGGAGCGGGTGCTTGAACTGGACCTTGAAGCGCGTGTTTTGGATCAGCAGGTGGAGCTCCTGCAAAACGAATTGAGGATTACCACCCAGCGGGTAAACCTCTTTGAAAAGATTAAAATTCCTGAAACAAAAGGAAATATCAAGAAAATTACGGTATATCTGGGTGACCAGCAGGTTGCTGCGGTTGTTCGTGGAAAAATATCCAAGAAAAATCTTGAACGAATAGTTGAGGAGGGCCGCCAATGATTGTACCCATGAAAAAGGTAACCCTGGTTGTCCTTGACCGTGAACGCCAGGAAGCCCTGAAGGCGCTCCGAAAAACCGGGGTGCTTCACATAGAAAAACAGGAAGGACATTCAGATACTCTGGAAGAACTCACGGAATCGCTAGTATCGGCGGAAAAAGTTCTCGCGGTCCTGGAAGAGTATGATGATAAGAAAGCTCAAAAGATTTTAAACAATTCTGGTAGCAGTGAGCAAGCTTTCTCTATTGTTGAACGTGTGTTACAACTTCAGGATGAACGTAAAGAAGCCTATGAAACCATGGCTCGTGTTGGACGTGAACTTGACCGTCTTGAAATTTGGGGAGATGTTAACCCGTCAGATTTTGATTATTTCGCAGAGAAGGGGTTATATTTCTTTCCATTTGAAATGTCCGTTGAAGATTATACCTCGTTGCCAGACTCTGTCCATTCAATTATTGTTAACCGTGACAAAAAGAATATACGCTGCCTGATCTGGGGAGAAGACGATCTTCTTCATGCGGATATGCCCCAGGGGGCTCTCGAAGTTGTTATGCCGGAAAAGCCAACGATTGAACTCAAGACAGAGCTGGAACGGGCAACAAAGCGTGTGCCTGAAATCGATGCCGAGTTCAAAGAGCTTTCTGCACATATTCCGGAAATAACCCACTATATCAATGAATTGCAGTCCGAAAAAGAGTTTGAAACTGTTCGAGCCGGAATGGAAGCGGTCGCGATGGCAGAGAATGAAAGCCATCCTGCCGATCTCGCCGCCCTTTGCGGATATCTCCCGGCTGAAAAGGCGCCGGTTATTTCCAGGGCTGCGGCGAAAAACGGATGGGCATGTCTAATAAAAGATCCTGACGAAACGGACGAAGTTCCAACAGAATTAAAGAATAATCGCTTCGTCAATCTGATAAAACCCCTCATGGACTTTCTGGGAACCGTTCCCGGATACCGTGAAGTTGATATCTCCCTGTGGTTTTTGTTGTTCTTCGGTATCTTCTTTGCCATGATCTTCGGTGATGCGGGGTATGGAGCTACACTCGCCGGAATTTCGATATGGGGTATATTCTCGGCGAAGAGAAAGGGAAAAACACCGCCGCCGGCGCTGAACATGATGGTATATCTTGCACTCATGACTATGGCCTGGGGAACTATTACCTGCTCATGGTTCGGAATACCGGTGGAACATCTCCCTGAATTCTTCAGATCAATCGCGCTTCCCGCGTTCTCCAACGAGAATCAGGCTTCTGCAGACAATATCAAGGTCTTCTGTTTTACCCTCGGTCTTGTCCAGATATCGGTAGCACACCTGATCGGTATCATACGGAACCGGAAATCTCTGAAAGCACTCGGAGAAATTGGATCGCTCATGATGACTATTGGCATGTACTTTGTCGTTCTCAATCTTGTAGTTTCTGCGGAGAACTATCCACTTTCTGATATCATACTCGGTATGATAGGGGCCGGATTCCTTCTCAATTTTGTCTTCATAAATTTTGAAGGAGCGATCGGGAAAGGTATTCTTGAAAGCCTCAAGAACATCATTACCATGTGTCTCGGAGTAGTGAATATGTTCGGAGATATCATGAGTTACATTCGCCTCTGGGCGGTTGGTCTTGCGGGAGCCGCGATCAGTGCGACTGTCAATGAAATGGCAGGGCCGTTCCTCGGCGGATTTATCATCTTCGCCGGAATACTTCTCCTGGTATTCGGACATGGCTTGAACTACGTTATGAATGCGCTTTCTGTTATTGTCCATGGCGTGCGTTTGAACACCCTGGAATTCTCGAATCATCTCGGTCTGACATGGTCAGGCTTTAAATATGAACCGTTCTCGGAAACGGGTAACAAATAGGAGCAAGAATATGAATTTTGGTATGTTTGGAGCTGCTGCAGCACTGGGTATTTCCGCCGTTGGTTCCGCAATCGGACTGTCTATAGCTGGTCAGGCGACAATTGGCGCCTGGAAACGGTGCTATATGAACAACAAACCCGCACCCTTCATCCTGGTCGCGTTTGCCGGAGCACCCCTAACTCAGACTATCTATGGATTTCTGCTCATGAACGCCATGCTCGAGTCCGCTAAGGATGCCTGGTATCTTCTGGGCGTAGGACTTGTTTGCGGTCTCGCTATAGCTGCATCATCTGTGGCTCAGGGAACCGCAAGTGCTGCCGGATCAGATGCACTCGCAGAAACCGGAAAGGGTTTTTCACAGTATATTACTATTGTTGGTTTGTGCGAAACTGTAGCCCTGTTTGTTATGGTTTTCGGATTGATTTCCGTGTAATTACTGCTACGAAAATTGTTGATAGAACGCAGCAGTTAAATTTATAATACAGAAAAAGCCGGGTAATGGGTCCGTTGCCCGGTTTTCTTACAAAGACGTTGATCCTGTCCGGAAAAGTGATGAAAACTGGGCAAATTACCAACAAAATTGGTAGCACTTACCGTTTGTCCCGCCGATAATATAGTAATTATGAATTCAATAATCCAACCACGAACAATAACCATAGGCGGAAAAGGAAGAACCAAAGAATTAAGAATCGGTGGTGATGCCCCTGTATCCATTCAAACAATGTGGAAAGAATCCCTTTCGTTTGAATCTCTTGAGTTTGTTTCCAAACAGCTTTCCGAACTTGCGATGCTTGGCTGTGACATTGTACGATTCGCAGTTCCGGATATGGAAAGTGCTGATCTTCTTGTCAAACTTTCAAACATGACCGATATGCCGCTTGTAGCGGATATTCATTTTGATCATCGCCTTGCACTTCAGTGTCTGCAAGGTAATGTTGCCAAAATACGGATAAATCCCGGAAATATCGGGAGTACGGACAAGGTCCGTGAAGTTGTAGAACGGGCCAGAGATTCGAATGTGGCGATACGGATTGGTGTGAACAGCGGGTCTTTACCTGCTGACCTGGAAAAAAGGGTCGAATCTTTATCATTGGGTGATGCAGAGTACGCGACTGTCCGTGCGGATGCACTGATAGAAGCGGCTGTTCGTGAAGTTGCGGTATTTGATGAGCTCGGATTTTCGTCAATCGTTGTGTCCATGAAGGCTTCTTCTGTATCTGAAACGGTCTTGTGCAACGAACGGTTTGCACGCCGGTATGACATTCCGCTTCATCTTGGTGTAACAGAGGCCGGTCCGCTTATCAGCGGTATTGTAAAAAGCACTCTTGCTTTTTCCCGTCTTTTTGAACTCGGGATTGGTTCAACTGTACGGGTAAGTCTTTCAGATACCATCGAAAATGAAGTTTTGGCAGCGCGTGCAATTCTGTCCGAATGTGGAATAAGAACGGGGGGCGTAACCATTGTCTCTTGTCCGCGGTGCGGAAGAGACGGGTTTGATGTTCACGGGTTTGTTTCGCGATGGCAGAAAGAGCTTCTTTCCCTTGATAAAACCATCACCGTTGCCGTGATGGGATGCGTGGTAAATGGCCCCGGGGAAGGTAAACATGCCGATATAGGTATTACCGGAGCGGGGGATTATATTCTTGTCTTCCGTCATGGTGAAATTGTGCGCAAGGAAGCAATAGGTAGTGATCATGTTGCAACTGATCGGGTTTTTCGTGAGGAGCTGAACAAATTATGAAATTTATCCCTGGTTCAGGATGGCTTTTTTCCGTAGTTCTTTTTTTCGCAGGTGGGATTTGTACTGCTGAACCGGTTCATCTGGATCCCTCCTGGGATATAATGAACCGGGCCCGGATTGCATATGAACAGGGTGATCTGGGCGATGCTCTGGCATTATGTGAGGATGCACGCACCCTGCACGAAAAGGCAATTACGGAATATGTCCAAAAACTGAATACTGCCGTGACTGCTACAGTATTACAGGAATCGGGCGGCGAAATTCTTTCAGCACGGAAAATACTTGCGGAAAGGAATGAAATCGACGCGGTATCAATTATTGATATGGTTTTGGGTATACACGATGAAAAAGATTTTAATAACAGTATTGATGAGCTTGTTCAATGGTTGAAGAAGCGTTCTGCGTATCCTGATGCTGATATCCTTACGGGAGATGTGTATTCTGCTGAGGGGGAATATGCACTTGCACGTGAATTTTATCTGAAAGCATGGCAGCAACATGAGTTTCTGAAATTTCCCGGAGATCGTTTCGATCTTTGCTATCGTTTGGCTGATATCGCCCGGATACGCGGCAACTTCGGGGAACAGGAACAGTATCTGCTTCTTGTTCTAACCGAGGATCCGGTATTCGGTAAACCGGGAGAGGAGAGTTCTTCACTCCTAGCCATGAAGAGGACGCTTGAAACATCAAGTGACGCTGAAAAGTTCTTTTCACTGTACCGTCATCAGAATACGGTTGCCCTGAAAGCATATCAGGATTTGACAAAATTCTATTATTTCAGATCGGGAAAACGGTTTGCACCGGCTTTTTCGACTGCTACGCTCGCATCGGTAATTTCAATAACCATCCTGGATGATTTCCTTGCCAACAAACTGGTTGATTACGAGTTTACCTCTTTTACCGATATCCTGGAAAAGTCCGCAATGTTTCCGGATATTCTGGAAGAGGCGAATAAACTCGCATTATGGGATTCATTTATCGATCTGGCCATTATCCTGGGTGATTCGGGCTTTAATGGTCCGGCACTAAATATCCTCAATGATCTTGCCGTTGCGTGTCCTGAGCAATCGATATCATTAAAAGCTCAAGGACTCCTTGAAAAAATGCAATGATACTATCTGCTTTGTCACAAGTTTCTTGCAAATTATCTGAAGATGTTATACAGTTTTCCTGTGTGGAATTATGTTCTGTTTTACATGGCGGGACACGAAGATTTCTCTAATCAGGGGTTATAAAATGAAAAAGAAGGTTCTGATTCTTTCTGCCTTACTTCTTGTCGTAACCACTTCCGGCGCTTTTTCACTCGGTATTGGTTTACAGTATAATGGAAATGCCGGTAAAGTTTTTACCAATGGTGTTGCACTAACCTTTAAGGTTGACAGTGTACCGCTTGTTTTTGCAACCAATTGGGTTTTTGATGAGGATTACTCACAATTCGGTTTGACCGGCGATTACTGGCTTTTTAACAATAAGCTGACCAATGTTGGAAGTGCTTCATTGAACTGGTTTCTTGGAATAGGCGCATTCGCGAACTTTGCTTTCCCGGAAGACGAATTCGTCTTTGTTGGCGGTGCACGTGTTCCGGTGGGGTTAAATATGTATATTGGGAAAGGGGTGTTTGAACCCTTCGTTCAGGTAGCTCCATCTTTTGGAATTCGAATAATTCCAAAACTGGATGCCGAAGACCTTTTCTTCCCGATATCAATCGGATTCCGTGTCTGGTTCAAATAGTTTATATAACACAAACCGTCCCATTCGGGACGGTTTTTTTTCAATTTTTTTTGTCCATGAGGAGATTATATGAGCAAGGTTGTTTTGGGAGCTGATTCACTTGATGGGTATTTAACCGAGAAAGATCAAAGTTATCTTTCAAGAATGGATACGCTGTATATGAGAGCTATCGATTCTTTTAAGATTCTTGCAGCTGGTGGTTTCAGTTCAACACTTGCGAATGAAGAAAAAAAGGTTATTGAAGTATACAACGAAATGGGTCATGTCATGCAGGAGATTTGTCGTGAAGCACCCGGTATCAAGGTATATTCCTTTGAAACCGAAGAGCAAAGTCATGCTGAAGCATCACGGGTTATTGCGAAACTTAGGGATATAAGAACTGGTCATAATGAATTCGTGTATTACACACAGCGGGCCTACGAGATGTTATTCCGTCTCGCATACAACCGCAATCATTCGGACAATAAGAATTATCTGGTGGTAAAAACTCCGGTAACTGTTCCAGTACAGAATTATGCAGTACACAAGATACCTGATATTGATTACAAGATTGAGAATTCGGTAATGTGTGTGCTTCTTCGGGGAGCTCTTTTACCTTCAATGATTGTCTCCAAAGAAATTGAGGAATATTCCTCCCATGGGTATGTTACGCCGTTTGCCCTGTTCAAGATCAAACGCGACGATTCAAAAAAAGAAAACAACATGGAATATATCCTGGATCTTGAGCGGTCGTTCTTCAATATAGAAGACATGAACGGGAAGGATCTTATATTTGCTGATCCCATGAACGCAACGGGCGGAAGTCTGGTAACCGTTGTAAAATATCTTGTTGAACAGGGTGTTAAACCCCGGTCAATCAGTTTTTTCAATGTTATCTCCGCCCTTAAAGGAGCGCTCAGGGTAGTCCGTGCTCTTGAGAATTGCACGGTATATACACTCTGGATGGACCCGGTTCTCAACGCCTCTGCCTACATTATGCCGGGGCTTGGTGATGCCGGAGACCGCATTAATGGTCGTGATACTGAAGATACTCCGAGAAATATCATACAGTTGATAGCTGATTATGGTTCTGAAATTTCCGGACTTTACCGTTCACAACTGCAACAGATAGAGCGGGTTGTACTTGGAAGTCATTGATGGTTCATAGATCAGTATTTGTCTTAATCGGATGTCTCATACTCTCTTCCTGTGCAATGATGGGAAACAGTGTTGTAAAGAAAGAAATCGCTGTAGAGTATATGGAGCTGGCTGATGCCTATGCAGCAGTGAAGAAGTATGACAAAGCCGCTACCTTTTATGAGCGGGCAGCAAAACATGACGAGTATTACAATGCTACCCGATACAAACTGGCCCGGATGTATGCGCTTTCCGGAAAATGGGAGAACGCTGTCGAGGTTCTTGAAGAGTTATATCTGCAAGAACCGGACAATCTTCTCATATCAAACGCGTATTCTTATGCACTTGTTTCTCTGGGTGAGTTGGAAAAAGCCCTGCCTATTTATGAAAAGAACTACGCCGAACATGACGACAATCCGGTACAGGCACGGAACTATGCCGAGATTCTCTTTCTTGCACAGCGCTGGGATGATGCTACTGCCTGCATAGAGCTTCTTCGTGAGCAGTTTGGTGATACGGAAGAACTTTCGGATCTTGATAATCTCGAGAAGCGTATAGCAGCCGCCATTGAACGGGAAAAGAAAGAAGCGGAGCAGGAAGGGGTTGGAGAAGACGTCGAAATTGATGAAACTGAAAAAACACGTAAGCCTGGAAAAACTGACGACTCCGGCGAATCAGCAGAAACCAATGCAACCAGCGAAGATGTCGAAACTGCTGAATCAGCAGAAAGCGATG
>CAZVEL010000172.1:0-3503 GCA_964626305.1 uncultured Treponema sp.
TTCCCCGCTGACGCCAGCATTGCGAGGCGCGATGCCCGATTCCCGAAGACGGCGGCACCCGTCGGTACCGGCCGGTACGCCATGGTTCCCCACCAGGGCAGTACTTCCCAGTCCACCCCGGCAAGGTCAAGATCCGCCGTGAGGGATTCAATTTCCTTCTCCGTGGGAACCACAATAACCAGTTGACCGGGGAAAGCTTCCAGATATTCCGCGAAAAAAAACGCAAAAAGACCGCCGTGAACGCCGTAGAGTTCCCGGGGCCATGAATTGTTGTGTAAATCGCCAATAACACCGGTCATGCCGTCCCACCGGTGTATAGTGTTTTTGAGGTGTGCAATGCTCATGTCGGAGGGGATTTTACCACTAATGACGGAAGTAAAAAAGGCCGATATACTGGAAAAGGGGAGATTTTCAGGTGAAACAACTGTTAGCGATTATCGTATTATCTATTGCCGCGGGAACCGCACTCTTTGGAGCGGACTCAGCAGATGTGCACGGAGCCGACCTTTCCATCAGGTTTTTTGAACGCACACTCTATTATCCGGGGAACTCTCCTGCCGAGCCGGTTCTTGTGCAGGTAAGCCTTTCAAATAATACCCCGGAACCACTGCGTTTCAAGCTGGCGGATGATCATTTTTACAGTCTCGATTTTTCCGCCCATACTACCAGAAATCTTGCGCTCGAACACACCGAAGTCTGGCTCCGCTCACGCAGCTCCAGCCGTCAGATTTATTTTCGTGAAGTAAGCCTCGAACCGGGCGAATCACTTTCCTTTACCGTGGACGTAAAAGACTTCCTCGACATTCCCTCACCCGGAATGTACATTCTCCAGTGTCATTTTTACCCCGAACTCAAGCGCCTTTCCGATGAAAGCGAACAGCGTATCTCCTCCAACAAACTCACCCTGGAAGTAAAACCCTCCCCGTCCGCGGCAGCCGCCACCATACTTCCCGTATCACCCGAACGTGCCGATATTCTCCGTCCCGAACCCATGCCGCCGGACCAGGTGATAACCTACATCCTCACCGCGCGACAGAAGTCCCACTGGAATCAGTTCTTCCTCTACTTTGACCTTGAACGGATGCTTTCCCGGGACCCTGCACGTAAACGCCGCTTCAGAGCGGAATCCGAGGATGGCCGGCTTTCCATGATTGAACACTATAAATTCGAGTTGAGCCAGGCGACCATCGAAAAAGAAATTGCGACCATACCGGTTGAATTCCGCATAGAGAAAACCATGTATACCGAAAATGAAGGCACCGTGACCGTACTCGAGTGGTTCGATTACCGGACATTCCGCGAAAAAAAACGATTTACCTACTACCTTTCCCAGAACGACGGTATCTGGCGGGTGTATGATTATACAGTAGACAATCTGGGCACCGAATAAGGAAAATACATGATCGCATTATTGATATCGGATACGGACATCTTTGTTGACCGTCTCGAACAGACCGTTGCACCCTGCGGTTTTGATATAATCCGGTACCGTTCCGCCGTGAAGGCACTCGACAATATCGACGAAATTCATCCCCACGCAGTGTTCATTTCTGCCGCGGATTTTCCCCGACACTGGAAAACACTTGTTCAGTACATCCGTTCGGATACCTCGAGGGACGAGACCGTCATCATCCTGCTCATAAACGACCGATTCACCAATGATGACGCCGACAAGGCTATCCATATCGGCGTACAGGCCATGATCAGGGAAGACGGAACCGGGACCGGAGACGAAAAAACACTCCGGGATATTTTTTCGCGCTACCAGTTTGTGGATGATTCGCGATGTGAACGGCTCATCAACCGGATCAGGGACAAAACATCCTTCCTTTTTACCAATCCCCTCAACGATACCATCATAACCGGTAAAGTTGACAACCTTCTGAACGACGAAATCCGCTTCAAACCCGACGCACCGGGCGCCGTGGCGGATCTCAGTGAAGGAGAGGCCGTATCTGACTGTACACTTAAAATTGGCGATAACGTGTTTTCAATAGATTGCCGTGTAAAAAAAGCCGGTCCCATGATGATATTAACCATCTCGGACAACCATGAAGAAATTGCAAGCGCGATAGAACTTACCCTGCGTTCATGACAACAAGCGCCGCAACCAGTGCAAGCAAGCCAAACGACAGAACATAAATCCACCAGGGAAGCGGATCCGTGGCACTACTCCGCTTCCCTAACGGACGTTTTTGAACCTGATGCGTACTGCCCGTGCGTGATGCGTCATCTGTTTTGACCGCATAGCCGCAAACCGGACAGCCATTACGGAAAGCACGGGAATCACCCGCGAAACCGCACGAAGGACACTTTACGCTCGCGAAAAAACGCCCGCAGTGCGGACAGACCTTGTCGTTCTGCCGAACCTCCGTGCCGCAATACTCACAAAAAAACTTGGGAAGCTTTTTCACCCCTTGGTGCCACTCTTTGAAGAAGCGGTACTATCCGTCTTCTTCTTTGCCGGCGCCTTTTTCGCCGAATCCGTTACATAGAATCCTGAACCTCTGAAACTGATACCTACTCCGCCGGAAAGGATCCGGCGAATGTCTTTCCCGCACTCGGGACAGGTATCGAGGGGTTTTTCGGACATTTTTTGAAAGGCTTCGAACCGATGACCGCACTGGTTGCATTCGTATTCATACGTTGGCATATAATTTTCCTCAAATATTTTTCAACAATTTTGGTAGCAGTCTCAAAAGTACAAAAAATCAAGGAAATCGGCAATATCATCCGCATCCGCCGGCAACCCCAGAACAAGCGAATTGCCCTCCATGCGGACATCGCTCGTAAAAATGAGCCTGACGAGGGGCCGCATGGCCCGTGTTGTCCGCTGGTCCGGGAGAAAAATTCTGATTGTGATGGTGTACGGGTTTTCAACAATTTTGGTAGCAGTACCTATTGTCACCAGAAGGTCGGTAATGGGCAGTGAAAACGGGCTATCCGCCATCAAATGGTCCTTCACCAGATCTACATCCTGTACATACAGTGCGAGGGTTCCATCGCCTGTTCCCGAACGGGGCACCAGATCGCGGAATTCATCCCGCACCACTACCTCGGCGGGAAGAATAACGTTCCCAAGCATTTCCGGCATATCGGCGGGTGGGCTCAATAAAAGCAGGCCCGGGCGGGGAATGGCCGCGGCGAGCGATCCGTTCCGGAACCAGATTCCGTCAGGAGACGATGTTTTAATCCAGCCCTTGCGCGACGAAAATGCCACGGAGGCCATTCTGGGGGGAAAAGAGCCGGTTGCTACCAGACGAAAGGGAAACTCCTTTCCGTCCCCGCCGGTTTTACCCGATGTTCCGGCAAGGTAAAGCATGGATGCCCGTTCCATGAATTTCATGAACGCATCCCCGTCTTCCATCCGGCTGCTCAATGCTCCGAGAATCGGCCGGTTTTCGGCAACCGGAACTATCCCGTACCAGGCAGCGTCCTCACCAAGATATCTGAGCGGATCGGCCGTAAACGTGTGCGGATCGGTCGCGCAGGAAAAAAGCGAG
>CAZVEL010000173.1:0-2473 GCA_964626305.1 uncultured Treponema sp.
GGAGTTTACGAAGCCGCTCGAGGGAATGAACATCTGACCGCCCATAGCTCATTCTGGGAGTTGAATGACCTTGAAAGAGAAAAACCGCAACCTGCATCAAGCAAAAAGAGCAAAGCAAGACGAGTTCTACACCCAGCTTTCGGACATTGAAAGAGAGCTCAAGCACTACAAAAGCCACTTCGCGGGAAAGGTGGTGTACTGCAACTGCGACGACCCGCGCGTAAGCAACTTCTTCCACTACTTCTCGTACAACTTTGAGAAACTGGGCATCAAGAAGCTCATCACCACCTGCTACAAGAATCAGGACATGAATTTGTTCAGCAGAAATGACTCTGAACGCGCGATTTACCTCGAATATAAAGGAGACAAGAGCGGGAATAACGTACCCGATCCCGAGGAAATAGGCATCAAGCATCTGAAGGGGAACGGCGATTTTCGAAGTGCGGAAACTATTAAGCTCTTGAAGCAAGCGGATATCGTGATCACAAATCCACCGTTCTCGCTTTTTCGTGAGTATATGGCCCAACTCATTGAATACGACAAGAAATTTGTGATTATTGGAAACAAAAACGCTATTTCATATAAGGAAGTATTTACATTAATTAAAGAAAACAAGGTATGGGTTGGGAGCACTTCGATGAGTACGGATATTCTGTTTGATGTACCTGAAGATATTGCCCAACGACTAGTCTCATCTAGGAAAGAAGGCAGTGGCTATAAAATAATAAACGGTGTCGTCAAAGGAAGAGCGCAAGCAATTTGGTTCACCAACCTCGATATCTCAAAACGCCACGAAAACCTGATCCTCTACAAGACCTACAGCCCCGAGGAATATCCAACTTACGACAACTACGACGCAATTGAGGTCAGTCAGACAAAGGATATTCCCGCAGATTATGATGGTGCAATGGGTGTGCCGATTACCTTTCTCGATAGGTACAATCCAGACCAGTTCGAAATTTTGGGTATAACAGATAGAGACAACAATTCAGGATTAAAAACCAAGGAATACACCGCAGAAGATGTTTTCAACCCTGGAGATTTGAATAGACGAGGCGTAATCAAGATTGGCAACGAATACAGATCGACCTACGCCCGTCTCTTGATCAAGAAGAGAAGACAATGAAAATCGAACTCAAGGAAATCACCATCCGCGAGCTGACCACCGGCTATGAGGACAACGACGAAGGGGGCGTGGTGGGATACAGCGGCAAGCTCGACATTCGACCGCCATTCCAGCGGGAGTTCATCTACAA
Source organism: uncultured Treponema sp. (assembly GCA_964626305.1). Lineage (GTDB taxonomy): Bacteria > Spirochaetota > Spirochaetia > Treponematales > Treponemataceae > Teretinema. The sequence continues at coordinate 1,257 of CAZVEL010000173.1, forward strand.
GGACAAGCAGCGTGATGCTGTCATTAACACCATCACGAAGGAGTTTCCGCTAAACGTCATGTACTGGGCTGTGCGTGAGGATGGCGATTTTGAAATCATCGACGGGCAGCAACGCACTGTCTCCATTTGCCAGTATGTCGAGGGCGATTTTGCTTTCAAGAACCGGTATTTCCACAACCTGCAGAACGACGAGCAGAAGCAAATTCTGAATTACAAGCTGATGGTCTACTTTTGCAGCGGCACGGACAGCGAGAAGCTGGAGTGGTTCAAGACCATCAACATTGCAGGCGAAAAGCTGTTCGACCAAGAACTGAGAAATGCGGTGTATTCAGGCTCCTGGGTGACTGATGCAAAGCGGTATTTCAGCAAGAATGGTTGTCCGGCATACGGCTTGGGTGGCGACTATCTGAATGGCACAGCCATCCGCCAAGACTATCTGGAAACGGTAATCAAATGGATCAGCAAGGATAACATTGAAGGCTACATGGCAACGAACCAGCACAAGCCCAATGCCAATGACTTGTGGCTGTACTTCCAGTCCGTTATCGCCTGGGTTAAGGCAACCTTCCCGATATACAGAAAAGAGATGAAGGGGATAGGATGGGGCGACCTATACAACGAGTTCAAGGACCAGGAGTTTGACCCTAAGAAGCTCGAAGCCGAGATTTCAAGGCTCATGGAAGATGAGGACGTCACCAATAAGAGAGGGATTTACCCCTTCGTCTTGGACGGACAAGAAAAGCATCTGAATATTCGGGCTTTCAGCAAGAACGAGAAGCGGGAAGCATACGAACGGCAAAAAGGCATTTGCCCCGTCTGCAAAAAGCATTTCGAAATTGAAGAAATGGAAGGCGACCACATCACACCTTGGCACGAAGGCGGAAAGACAACCGCCGAGAACTGCCAGATGCTATGCAAAGAGGATAACAGAAGGAAATCCGGGCAATAGGGTCTAACAAACCGGGGGAACACTATGCGGCGAAGCGCCAACCCAACACGCCCGCATAGAACCCCACGCCCCCTTCTCCATCCCCTCCTCTCTTTTTCCTTTTCACATCGAGATTATTTCTGCCAATCACACCAAATTTTCCAACCCTTTCGCGTTGATTTCGCGCATCATTATTGTTAAAATTTGCATATCGTTGAACACTGCCTGCTTCGCCGCATGTTGCACAGGGGAATTATTGTTATGCCACGTGTCGGACTCGTCAGTTTTT
>CAZVEL010000174.1:0-1937 GCA_964626305.1 uncultured Treponema sp.
TATATTGCACTATTGACCAGTATCCCCAAACAACGGGAGGGAATAATCGAAACCCGTATTGTACGGGATCCGGCAAACAGGAAACGATTCATCTGGACCATGAATCCGGATAAAGGAAAATTTGCAAAAACTTCCTATCGGATTATCCGTGTTATGGGAAATTATTCACTTGCCGTTTTCACCCTGCATACCGGTCGCACCCATCAGATACGGGTACACGCACGATATCTGGGCACTCCCATTCTGGGGGATCCGATATACGGAAAGAAAGACAAACAATTTCCTGATGCAACACTCATGCTCCATGCCCGGCGATTACAAATACGTATCCCGGGAGAGGAGGGTATCATGACCTTTACCGCTCCCGTTCCTGCCCGTTTTAGAAGAATCATACGGTCTCTGACAGAGGACAAGGACTCATGAACCTTCCCGTTATCCATGCTGAAACCGGGCACTGGGCTCTGGTTATAAAACCTCATGGAATGCCCACCGCACCACTTGTTGCCGGCGAGCCGGGGACACTCATTCACTGGTTTCTGGACAAGTATCCACAGGCAGCTTCCGTAACCGGTCGGAAAAGCATTGAATATGGTCTTGTTCACCGCCTGGATACGGCGACTGCGGGTTTTGTCCTTGTTGCTAAAACGCAAAGAGCTATGGATTATTTCACAAAGATTCAGGAAGAAGATGGAATAACCAAAACATATACCGCGTATTGCGCAGGAGCGCCGTCTTTCACATCTGAGGGTTATTCTTGCCCGTCCCTGCATGAGACTGGTAGTATTTCCAGCCAGTTCAGGGCATGGGGACCGGGAAGAAAAGAGGTTAGACCGATATTTCCGGGCGATCGCCAGTACCGGGAAGACGGACAAGTATATTCAACAACAATTCTGTCAGAAGAAAAGGGCAGTATCGAACAACGACAGTGCAGGGTGTTTGAATGCTCACTAACCAGAGGATTTCGACATCAGGTCCGTGTTCATCTCTGTACTCTGGGATATCCCATTCTGGGTGATGAAGTATATAACCGGGATTTCAGATCTTTTCCAATGCATCTGTACGCCACCGGAATCAGTTTTTCAGATCCGGAAAATCATGCTCAAGAATCTTTTTTGCTTCCGCGACCAGATAAAATGATCCTGTAATGAGAAGCGGCTTGCGGATATTCCTGGCACGTTCAAAGGCTTTGAAAAGCACATCATAAAAATCCGGATTTGCTTCCAGTTCAATATCGGCGCAGCCTCTGAGCGTTCGTTGAAAAGCCTGTGCCGTGTGTCCAATATCGCTTTTTTTGACGTCTCCCGGCCGGGTAACGGTAATTCTGAAAAAGCGTTTACCGAATTCTCCCGCTATGGCATCGACATTTTTATCTGCGGCACAGGCAAAAATGAGTTCGCCGGTGTCATGTACGAGCGAATCAAATGTTTTGAGCGTTTGAGCGATACTGTCCACGGTATGTGCACCGTCCAGGACAACAAGGGGATCCGTGGTAATTACCTCAAAGCGTCCGGGAAGCCATGAACTGAAGAGTCCTTCAGAAAGAACATCAGGGGTAGTATCCGGAAAGAGATAGCGGAATACGTAGGCAGCAAGAGCCGCATTCTGCCCCTGGATACGGTTTAACAGTGAAAGGCGGGCCTGGAAAGGACCTGTAAATACCGGACCTCCAGGAATATTGTTGTATGTAACCACAATGTTGTGTCCGGAAACAGACAACGATGATTCAATGGATCCGATTGCGTCTTCCATGGAAAAAAACGGGCAGGAAAGTTCTTTTGCCCGTTTTTCCAGAATCATTCTTACCTCGGGATGCTGACAGGAGGAAAACACCGGGATGCCGGGTTTCATGATGCCTGCTTTTTCACCAGCGACTTTCCCGATTGTATCTCCGAGATATTCAGTATGTTCCAGTTCTATCGGAGTAAATATAATTGCTT
>CAZVEL010000175.1:0-3707 GCA_964626305.1 uncultured Treponema sp.
TCTGGTCAAAAAGACCGCGTCTTTCGTCGCGGTGACCATGATGGCCGGATTTTTCGGATGTATTTCGATATCTTTGAGTTCCTGTACTTCCCGGGTAAATTGTTTTGAACCGCTTTCGGGTATTTTAATTACCTTGACGGGAAGACCGTCCGTTTTCGGAGTGAAGGTTTTCAGATCTTCACTTACGTGGATACCTTCCAGACTCATGATGATCCAACGGGATCCGTCGTGGAGGATTTTGCGTACTTCACGGGCTCGCCATAGCAAGTGCGAATTGGTGCCGGTAATACGGTAGAGACCGTTTACGGTTCCGGCAAGAAAAGCGCTGTCCGCAGCGGCATGAAAGGGCAACAGCGCACAGAAAAGCAAAGGAAGCAGGAATCGTTTCATAGGATTTTAACAATACCAGAAAAGGCAGTATTGAAAAAGACCGGAAAGCCGGTATAATCGTGAATAACGGAGGATACATGATGAAATCTGCCACGAAGACTTGCGGAATTTTGACCTCGGGAGGTGATGCTCCCGGCCTCAATGCCGCAATACGGGCAGTAGCGCGGACCGCGATGGACATATACGGCATTACCGTCATCGGATTTGAACACGGATATCGCGGACTCATCGAGAATCGCAGCCGGGTTCTTGCCCCAACCGAATTTTCCGGTATCCTCGCACGGGGGGGGACTATTCTCGGGACTTCTCGTGAAAAACCGTTCAAGGACAAAAACTGGTGCGATGAAACCGATGCACCCTGTGCCGTTCGGAGCATCAAGGACAACTACCACAAACTGGGACTCGACTGTCTGGTAATCCTTGGCGGAAATGGAACCAATACCACCGCATCCCTGCTGGCGGAGGAAGGACTGAATATCATCAGTCTTCCAAAAACCATTGATAATGACATCGCAGAAACGGATATGACGTTCGGGTTCCATACTGCACTCTCCGTTGCCACCGAGGCCATTGACCGGCTGCATTCCACCGCATCAAGCCACAACCGGGTAATGGTTATTGAGGTGATGGGGCACAAAGCGGGATGGCTGGGCTTGTATTCCGGAGTAGCCGGGGGTGGTGATGTAATTCTTCTGCCTGAAATACCCTATGATATACGCAGCATTTCCCGCCATCTGAAACACCGCTGTCGCGAAGGGAAGACCTTTTCCATTGTTGTCGTAGCTGAAGGAGCCCGGTCCATAGAAGAGGCTGCAATGGAAAAAAAGAAATTCAAGAAATCGCGGGAAAAGATGTCCGGATCAATCGGGTACCGGGTTGCCCGGGAAATACAGAGTGAAACCGGGTTGGATTCCCGCGTTACTGTTTTGGGGTACCTGCAGCGGGGTGGAACTCCGGTTGCCTTTGACCGGATTCTCGCGACACAGTTCGGGACCGCTGCTGCGACCATGATGGCGACGGGAGAATTTGGTAAAATGGTCGCATTACGCGATGGAAATATCGTGGGGGTTCCTCTGGACAAGGTCGCCGGACGGGTAAAATCAGTTCCGCTTGACCATGAGATGTTCAAGGCGGCACGTGATGTGGGAACCTGTCTCGGTGATTAATTTTCGAAGGGCTTTGGCCGTGCTATTCCGTATCCCTGCGCATAGTCGACACCGATTTCCCCGAGCATTCTGATTATTGAATCATTTTCAGCGAACTCGCCAATGGTTTTAATCCCGAGAATGCGGCACATGCTGCTGATAGCCTGAACCATGGTGTAATCCACCGGGTCCCGGTCCATGTTGCGGATAAAGCTTCCGTCGATTTTTACGAAATCAACCGGCAGATTTTTCAGGTAACTGAACGATGAAAAACCCGAGCCAAAATCGTCGAGGGCAAACGAAAAGCCTTTTTCTTTGAGGCTGGTAATGAGGCTGGATGCCGAGGCAAGATTGAGGATTGCGCTGGACTCGGTGAGCTCGATGCAGAACATTTCGGGCGGAACGGTATATTCCGTTACCTTGTCCAGAATGAAAGACACAATATTTTCATCAAGAAGAGTGCCGCCGGAAAGGTTTATGGAAAATACCGATTCGGCGAGTGGATGGCGTTTCTTTGCCAGACGGGCATACGTGCTGAACGTTTTGTCGATAACCCAGCGATCTATGGAAGGGATGATGTTATAGCGTTCGGCAATTGGAATAAATTCGCCCGGTTGAATAACCGGATTGGCTCCGTCTTTCATCCGAAGCAGTACTTCCAGTTTTGAACGCTGTTTCCCCCCAAGCAGGGGTTCAATGGGCTGGTAATAGAGAACAAAATCGTCTTCATGCAGTGCGGTTTGAATGCGTGAAATCCATTCACTGATAGGCAGCGACTGGTAGCGGCTGCCGGTATGCTGATCAAAAAAGGAAAATCGGTTGCCGCCGCTCCGGTGGACTTTGTGAACCGTCTGAGTGCCGGCAATCATGATTTCATGTTCACTTTCAAAGGACCCGCTAATGGGGATTATGCCGACGCTCAGGGTATACGGATACTGTTTGCCTTTCCAGGTAAATACATCTTCCTTACAGGACTCAATCAGTTTCCGGGCGAGATCGGTAACATCATCTGCCCCGCCGGACTCGTCCATGCTGTAGTGTACGAGTACAAAGTCGTCCGCGCCGATCCGTGCGGCAAAATTCCTGTCTTGTACATGACGTTTCAGGGACGATGCAACGGTCCTGATCAGCACGTCTCCTGCATGTGTTCCGCATGAATCATTCAGTACCTTGAAGTGGTCAATATCGACGAAAAGGGCGTGAATGCTGGATTGCTGCCCGGTGGATTTCCGAAGGATTTCATTCAGCCGGGCAGCGAGTTCGTTCCGGTTTAGCAGTCCGGTGAGTGTGTCATGACTTGCCTGGTAATTGAGTGTGTCGGTGATTTCGTCGAGACGGGAAATATCCTTGAAGGAGATAATACGGTCCCCACCGGTGGAAATTTCAGATATTTCCAGATTGATGATCATGTCGACTACGAAGGACTTGTTGCTTCGGTTGGTGAGTCTGAGGTTATGGGCCTTGAGAACTTTTTTATGATCATTGAAGCGCGGAATCCGGTACAGTTCACCGGTTTCCTTGTTTGCCAGAGTGAATAGATCGTAGGCATGAACATGTCGTGCTTCGGTATCCAAGATTTCCAAGAGCTGTTCCGCTTCGGGGTTCAAAAAGACGATATTGCCGTTCTTGCCGACAACGAGGATCGCGTCGGTTGTGGAGTTCAGAATTGCCGCAAATAACTGTTCTTTTTCACGAACTTTCAGGTCTGCAACACTTTTGAACAGTGCCATTTCAAGCATGGTGGCAAGTTCACGTTCCTTGAATGGTTTGAGGATAAAACCGACGGGAGTCGCTTCCTTTGCCCGCTCAAGGGTCTCATGATCGGTGTAGGCGGAAAGAAATATAACCGGAATGTTCAGATTCTTTTTTGTTTTTATTGCAACATCGATACCGTCCAGTTCGCCCTGGAGAAGGACGTCCATGAGAATGATGTCTGGATGAAGTTTTGCGATGTCGGAAAGTGCGTCCGTTCCATTAGCTGCGGTTCCGCACACTTCGTAGCCGAGGCGTTCAAGACGCCGTTTAAGGTCTATTGCGACAACCCGTTCATCCTCTACGATGTACACACGTTCATTACTCATTGGCAAGCAAACCCATTATTACGCTGGCAATTTCGGAAGGCGGGAGCCGCCCTGTTTCTACGATAACATCCGCAATTGTAGCATAGATAGT
>CAZVEL010000176.1:0-3711 GCA_964626305.1 uncultured Treponema sp.
AAAAAGCATAAAAGCCGATAATCCAGAAGACAGAAGCCCTTGTACGGGAACTCATGAATATTCCGGACAACTACAAGGTGCTTTTTCTCCAGGGTGGCGCAAGCCTCCAGTTTGCCATGGTTCCCATGAATCTGGCAAAGAAAGGAAAGGCAGCCTTCATTGACACCGGCTCCTGGTCGGTTAAAGCGATAAAAGAAGCAAAAAAATACCTCTCCGTTGATGTTATTGCCTCCTCAAAGGACGCCAAGTACACCCGTATCCCCAAGGTGGAAAAGGTAAACGGTGATTATGACTACGTGCACATTACCCTGAACAACACCATTGTGGGGACCAAATGGACAAATCTTCCCGACACCGGAGATATACCGCTCGTAGCTGACGCCTCGTCGAACATCCTTTCGGAACCACTTGATGTGTCCAAATTCGGCATAATTTATGCCGGCGCCCAGAAAAACCTCGGACCGGCGGGAGTAACACTGGTCATTATCCGGGACGTTCTCATCCGTACACCCGAATCTCCCGAAGGGGACCTGCCGGCAATGGTACCCACCATGCTCCGCTATGACACTCATACCGGAAGTGGATCCATGTACAATACGCCTCCCTGCTACTCCATATATATCATGGGCCTCGTGTTCGAATGGATCAAGGAACAGGGCGGCGTTGAAGAACTTGCCAAAACAAACCGTGAAAAAGCAGCCATTCTCTACGACTATCTGGAAACAAGCACCTTTTTCAGCGCCACGACCGAGAAAGACAGTCGCTCGCTCATGAATGTTCCCTTTGTTACCGGCATTACCGACGAAGCTAAAGCCGATGAAATCAACAAAAAATTCGTTGCCGAAGCGGAAGCAGCGGGACTCTTCAATCTTGCCGGACATCGTTCGGTCGGGGGCATGCGCGCATCAATCTATAACGCCATGCCGATTGAAGGGGTAAAAGCCCTCGTCGAGTTCATGAAGAACTTCGAAAAAAACAACGCGTAAGGAGCACGCCATGTACAAAATTCAAACCCTTAACAAGATTTCGCCCGACGGACTTGCAATTTTTCCCCGGGACAATTACGAAATTGCCAGCGAGATTCTTAATCCCGACGCCGTGCTCGTACGTTCCGCCAAGATGCACGACATGGAAATCCCGGCAACCGTGAAAGCAATTGCCCGTGCCGGCGCCGGAGTTAACAACATTCCCGTTCCGGAGATGACCGGAAAGGGCATTGTGGTATTCAACACGCCCGGAGCAAACGCGAACGCCGTCAAGGAACTCGTGCTTGCCGCCCTGCTCTTCTCAAGCCGGCCGGTACACAAAGCCGCCGAATGGGCGAAAGGACTCATCGGCAAGGGAGATGAAATCCCAGACCTCGCTGAAAAAGGCAAGAGCCAGTTTGTGGGACCGGAAATCAGAGGAAAGACACTCGGTGTAATCGGACTCGGTGCCATCGGGGCCATGGTTGCCAACGACGCGCACTCACTCGGCATGAATGTTATCGGGTATGATCCCTTTATCTCGGTGGACGCGGCATGGTCGCTTTCCCGCGGAGTAACTAAGGCGGAAAGCCTCGACATCCTGCTTGGCAAGGCGGACTATATCACCATCCATGTTCCCCAAACCAATGAGACAAAGGGCCTTATCAACGCCGAAAAACTCAAGATTATGAAGACCGGCGTTCGTATCCTCAACTTTGCCCGAGGCGGTCTGGTAAACAATGCCGATATGATAAAGGCCGTTGCGGATGGCAAGGTGGCCTGTTTTGTTACCGACTTTTCCGATGAAGAACTGCTTAAAACGGATAATGTGATCTGCCTTCCGCACCTCGGTGCCTCAACACCTGAAGCGGAAGACAACTGCGCAACCATGGCGGTTAATCAGCTCATTGACTTCCTGGAAAATGGTAACATTGTCAATTCGGTGAACTTCCCAAAGTGCCGCATAGACGGCCCCATCCCGAAAGACGGCATACGACTCTGCATTGCCAACCGCAACGTTCCGAACATGATCGGCCAGATCACCGGCGTACTTGCGGAAGCGAGCCTGAACATCGAATCGATGACCAACCAGAATCGCGCCGATGTTGCCTACAATCTCATCGATGTAAACTCCGCGGTTGACGAAACCGTTGTGAAGAAACTTGCGGCAATTGAAGGGATTATCACCGTTCGCGCCATCAACGGACGGGAACACCCCGAAGTCATTACCGAAGAAGAATAAGCACATTGACATGAAAAAAGGCGGAAAACAGTTGTTTTCCGCCTTTTTTTTTTGATATTTACCCGAATTCTGTACTATTCGGGGTGGTTTCTGCTTGAATAAGAACCGGTCCATGAGTATATTCTGCTTGTATTCGCTGGAAAACGATGGAGTATTTCGCATATGACGCAAAAACAAACAAATAATACAATGTATCCCACGAAGATACTGCTTTCAGTTTTTATATTCGCACTTGTCGTCCTGGCAGGAAAAGTTTTGTACACTCAGTTTGATTCCATGGAAGAAAGCTTCACCCGGGAGAACGATGCAACACTTGAACTTGCGGCGGCTACTCCGTTTGAATCACTGCACCGATCCTTTACAGAAAACCGGGACCTCGCAGACTCGGCCCTCATTCTGTACCGTAATGAAGTATCCCGCGCCGATGTACTTGCTTTTTTTACCCGGATAACCAACAATGAGTCGATAAGCACCATAATCCTGGACAATGCCAGCAAAAACAATATCCCGCCGGCGCTTGCCTTTGCGCTCGCCTGGCAGGAAAGCCGGTATCAGATTCGTGCCGTTAACAAAAACCCCACATCAATTGACCGGGGACTGTTCCAACTGAATAATCGCGCTTTCCCGAAGCTGACCGAAAAAGATTTTTTTAATCCCGAATTAAATGCCCGTTACGGCCTTTCCCATTTAAGCTATTGTCTTGATCTTTCCGGACATGAGGTTACCGCCCTCGCCATGTATAACGCGGGGCCCACCAAGGTCCGCAACAACAATACACCCAAACAGACGCTGGACTATGCATCCCGGATTCTGAACTACCGTCAGGAAATGGGACGCCTGTTCGCACGCCAGGTAGCTTCCCGGTTCATCATAGAAAACGACGGATCAGTACACCCGGCTAAGTAACAGTCCTGCCTCGAGGTTGAATCCGGAGACTCATTACCCCAGAAGACACGCAATCAAGATACAATCGTTGGTTGTCGAATTCTGCCCGTGCCTGAATATCCTCCGGCAGCTCATCTGTTTCCCATCCATCAGGATACCAGTGCTGTGGAACAAAGATCTCGCTTATACCCGGAACAGCATCCCACCGTAAAAAGAAAACTCCTGAACCCGTATCAAATCGCATTTCCAGGGGTTTGCCGGAAAGAGCCATGGCATACGGCCGACTGAAACCCCGAACAGCACGGCCTTGACCCGTCGAGCGGCTGTATAGGGAAAGATCCTCCGTATTCCAGAAATCACCCTGTTCGTTGGTATTCGAGGCCGAATAATTCCAGATAGTCGAATGCAAAAAAGCCTCATCAAGTCCATCATATATCAGGGAAAGCGCTTCTTCCTGCTTCCCGTAATCACCCGATTCAAAGGATGCACCTGCGTCAAGATCGAACGGAACCCCGAATTCCCCGATAAACGCCGGGACCCCCTCAACGCGCGGGCGGGAGGCAAGACGGGAAATTTGTTCCGCGATACTCTTTTTAACCGCGGAACGACCAAAAACCG
>CAZVEL010000177.1:0-6721 GCA_964626305.1 uncultured Treponema sp.
TACATCCAGGGGGAAACACCGGTTTCTCCACCAGTTACCCGTACCCGGTTTTCTTCAAGGAGCGGCATCAGGGAGGGGTCATTGTAGGGTATGAATGTATAAAAAAGTCCGTCCTCATTGCGGATATCGCGCAACACGCCGCGGATCTTTGTCTGATCTATTATCCTGACAGAATCAACCTGTCCCTGGCTTACCCGGGCAACGAACTCGGTATAGGCCATTTCATTACCCCGGGGAGCATTGTTACTGGTAATCAGGATAAATATGAAGATAAACAGGGCAGCGAGAAAGAAAAAAAAGCCCATTCTTCCCTGTTTTTTGTTTGAGCCATGTGGATTGTTTCCGGAATTGTGTTCAGCCATTACTTTCCTGTTGATGAACGTACCAGCGGGGATAGCCCAAGGGTGTTCCGTATACGGCCCGGATTGTGCCACCGCATTCAATAACGGGCACCAGATCCCGGTCACGCTCCCTGATCGACCAGTCGTTCATGAGTTTTTTTACCGTTTTTTTACCGCCTGCTGCTGTTTTAACAAAGTCGCCTCCCATACGGGAGCGGACAATCATCGGAAGCGGAAACGGACCGGTCTGTCCGTCCAGATATACCGATCCAGGTTCTCCGCTGACACGGAGGGACCCGAAGGGCAAATCATACACACCGCAAGAAGTGATATACACAAGATAGCCGCTTTTCCGGTTCTGTACAATATCAGGTTCCAAAAAAACCAAAGAATCCCGGCGGGTAAACACGATGCCGGAACCCGAGACAAGAGGGCTATCCTTTTTACGGTCTGGCGCACCCATCATTTGTTCCACAATGGCATAGGGTATGCGCCGAGCAAGACGCAGCAATGATAGTCCCTGATACAGCACCCGCATTCTAAGCGCCGGATGAAGCGCAAAATACGGTGTTGCAGGACAGGAAACTCCCGTTGGCTCACGCTTCCATCCGGGAAGCGGAAAAGTTGAAATGAACTGTTCATCAACAGCTGCTTTACGAGCGCCAGCCAGCATGCCACGTCTCCAGCCGGGAAACGATTCATCCAGAACCGGCACAACCCGGGAACGAATTCGATTACGCAAAAATCGTTCATCCCGGTTTGTATGATCCTCCCGCCAGGTAAATCCCCGTGCATCGAGCCACGACTCCAGGACTCTGCGGTCCACATTGAGCAGCGGGCGGAGAATGGACCCGTTAACCGGCGCTATCCCCTGTTTGGCGGCGGCAGGAGCTCCCTGCACCGTACGCATGAGGAGCGTTTCAAGCTGATCATTTTGTGTGTGGCCGGTACAGATCCACCGGATACCCCGCTCACATGCCAGCGTATCGAATTCACGATAGCGCAAAACCCTCGCAGCATCTTCTTCACCTCGGCCACGGGACTTCGCCATTTCAGAGACAGCGTCTTCAGGCAAATCAATCCTGTAACAGGGCACCGGAGGATCAAGGGCAGCACAGATCGTCTGAACAAATTTAGCATCGCCAGCGCTTTCCGCTTCACTGCGCATCCGGTGATTTACTGTAACCGTTGAAAGAGAAAAACCGAATTCCGGTGCAAGGAGATGGAGCACAACGAGCAGAAAAATGGAATCGGCACCGCCGGAAACCGCAACAAGAAGGGACCGGTCCCGTTGAGCACAAGAGGGTGCGGTCGAACGAAAAAAATCTCTGAAAAAAATACGGACAATGTGTTCCGGGTCCGGCGTAGTACTCATGGTTTTTAGTATATCAGACAAAAAAGGGGACCGAAAGGGCCCCTTCTCCATCGTTCTAGTCTTGTGTGCTTATTCCGCAGCCGAATCTTCAGCAGCACCCTCGGTAGATTCTTCCTCGGTTTCGTCACCGGTATCAGTTCTGGCGAATTTGAGTGTCGCAATGGTGAGCTGGGGATCAGAGAGAACCTTGACGCCTTCGGGAACAACCACATCCTTTACGTGGAATGAGTGGTTGAGCTGAAGATCGGTAACATCAACCACAACACGGGGCGGCAGGTCCTTAGGAAGACATTCAACATCGAGTTCTTCGGTTCCCGCTTCAAGAATCCCTCCGAGACGAATACCTTCGGGCGAACCGGTAAGACGCACAGGAATCTTGGTACGGATCTTCGTGCCCGCTTCAATCTCATAGAAATCAACATGCGTAACTGTGTCGGAAATGATGTTGTACTGGGCATCCTTTACAAATGCGATGGCATCCTTGGTTCCGTCAATCTTTACATCAATGAGTGTACTCTCGGTAATGGTGCCGTAGAGCTTTGCGAAATCATTCGCATCAAGGTCAAGCAATACAGCCTTGCCTGTATTGTCGTACATAACAGCGGGAATACGGCCATCACGGCGCAGACGCTTCGCGGCACCCTTGCCGGTCATCGTCCGGGTTCTTGCCTCAATAATTTTCTCGTTCATACATGGAACTCCTTAATTTACAAGGCCCCTTCCACAAGGACACTCCCCGTGGTCTGAGCTCAGGTTTCAAACACAAAACCGCCGGAAAAACCGGCGGTTCGAGAACGCGGTTTACGCTAGCTGGGACGGCAGGATTCGAACCTGCGGAATGACGGCACCAAAAGCCGTTGGCTTACCACTTGCCGACGTCCCAATGAATTTACAGTGTTGCCACCGCAGTCCGGACGCCGGAGTAAAACATTCAGGTCTTACTCACCATTAGTCAGATCGGCGGTTGCAGATTCTTCAACATTTCCGGCTTCAAAATCTGCCAGAATTCTATCCTGCAGTTTCGTGCGAAAATCGGGACAGATGGGATGGGCAACATCCTTGTACTCGCCGGTCCGGATCTTTCTACTCGGCATGGCAATGAACATCCCTGTCTTTCCTTCGATAATCTTCACGTTGTGAATCACGAAGCAGTCGTCGAAGGTAACGGTTACATAGGCCTTGAGCTTGCCCTCTGTTGTCACCTTCCTGATACGGATATCAGTAATCTCCATACTTTCTCTCCTTTGCAGTAGAAGCACCAGGCACAGTCATACCCGTACCATAATTGTACTACCGCATTGGTGAGTACGCAAGCAAAAGAAATTTTCTGCACATTTCCCGCTGTATGGAAAGTCGGGAAAAAGCGTGTTCAGCCTCCTTTTTTTCTCCAAATAGTCCAAAAACGCTGGAACCTGAGCCACTCATTGCGGCGAAAAAAGCTCCAGCATCGTATAATTCCTCTTGGACATCCCGGATAACCGGGTACCGGTCCATTACCGGATCCGAAAAACTGTTTCCAAACCGGGACCAGTGCTCGAGACGCCCGGTATATATCCGCTCCAAATCATCCCTGGCAGGCCAGCGGGTTTCAGAATCGCGATGGTCGGCCTTCCAGGCATCAACCAGGGAATACCCTTCCACCGTTCCACAATGAATGCCGGGCCAGATCAAAATCCCGTACAAACCGGTTCGTGGTTCCAGGGGTTCGAGCAATTCACCCCGTCCGGTCACAAGGGCCGCGGCGCTTCCAAGAAAAAACGGAACATCGCTGCCAATCCGGCATGCAAGAGCTTGCAGCTCGTCCGGTTCAAGCCCTGCTGAAAAAAGCCGGTTCAATCCGGCGAGAACCGCCGCAGCATCGGAGGATCCGCCGCCAAGACCAGCGCCAGCAGGGATCTGCTTGTCCAGAATAATCCGTACACCGTTGGTAATACCGGTTTTTTCCCGGAAGAAATCAACCGCTCGTGAAACCGTGTTCACCGGTGGCAATTCGAAGTCCGCACAATCAATCCGACAATCGCCCGGCGAGCCAGTATATTCCAGGGTGATACGATCACACAGGGAAATCATCTGGAAGATGCTTTCAATTCCATGGAAACCGTCAGCCCGCCTGTCCAGCACCCGAAGGTGGAGGTTAATTTTGCAGGGAGCTTCAAGCTCAATCATGTTTTCCATGGATAACGAGATTATACTGAAAAAACACCTTTTGTCAAAGGACCCGATACGAATGCGGACGATTTATCACAAAATGCCCTGGAATTCACAAGGAACGCAAAAAAAAGTGAAAGAATGGTTGACATACTCAAACACTCTCAATTATGTTTCAAGGGAACACGATCTTACTCCCGGTCAGGACGGGTTTGTGAGCCGACCAAAAACCACATTAACGGACGGAACCAAAGCGAATGTTTATCGACAGTGATCTTGGACTGAAACAAAGCCGGACAGCGTATGTATTTGAAGATGCATACGACGACTACGAAGACGACGATTTCGACGAAGAAAGCGACGACGATTTCGATGATTTCGAAGACGACGACGATTTTGACGACGACGATGATTTCGATGACTTCGGAGAAGAAGGGGATTACGACGAGGCAGAAGACGACTTCGATTATGAAGACGATGATCTGGACTACGACGATTTTGACGAATAAAGGACTAAACTCCAATAAGACGCCTGTCTTGCGAACAAGACAGGCTTTTTTTTATTCTGCCTCCGCTTCAGGACCGCTTGAAAGAAGGTCGGGGGCCCCGTACCAGAGCTTTTCAAGATCGTAAAAACTCCGGGCAGCCGGAGTCATCAAATGCACAATAATCGGCCCGAGATCGATGAGTATCCATTCGTCACCGTCCGGAATCCGTCGTTTTGTAGGCCGTATTTCAAGCCCGTTTTCCTTGAGCGCGTCATGTACATGTCGCTGCAATCCGCGCGAATGTGTTGAACTCGTTGCTGTGGCGATAACGAAATAATCCGTCCAGCTGTTTCTTCCACTCAAATCCAGTACTTTCACATTCTGTCCGCGATGTTCCGCGAGTAAATTCCCCAGCTTTATGGCAGCTGCCCTGGTTTCATTGCTTGTTTCCATACTACTCCTACTGTGATATAACATAACGTCCATTAAAATCTTCACCAAGTATTATCGTAAAGTCCACGATGGCCTCGGTCCCGTACAAGTCGGGACCATTTTCTTCCAGAACAGTACTCTGGATTGCATCACATTGAATGACCTGTGCGATAATTTCCGCTACATGTTCATTTCCGATCCGATCAATAACCAGTGTATGACCATAGTCATTCGTTTCGGCATTACCAACACGGATTACATCGTACCCGAAGCTCTGGTAGAGCTCGGACGTTCGTCGCGCAAGCCCCTGCTTGTCGGTGCCGTTCAGGATTTCCAGTGCGTAAATCCGCTCCTGTGCGGCGGCATCTTCCGAAGCAAGTCCTCCCAGCGTCTGTCGGATTATATCCTTGAGAAGCTGTCCATCGTAAAATGGAAAAAGAAGCTGTTTGCCGTCTACTTCACGTAATGATCCCGTGATACGCTGGGGAACCAGCCGCTCGGCATCAATCAAACACAAATCCTGCAAAAGACGCTTCATGGTATCCTGGCGGAGATTTGTCTCCATGTTTCGGAACAGGATCGGAAACACATCCTTTGAAAAAACTAAATCGGCATTATCGTTAAGCGCCCGGAAGAATGCGAGTATCGCACGCTGTTTCCGCGCCGAATTTTCCCCTTCCTGATCCAGTTCATCCCGGTAGGTCACATAGGTACGGATCTTGTCCCCGTCAAGCGTTACCGCACCGGAGGGGAGCAGCACTCTCGAATCTCCATCCCCAAGATCTACTTCTGTCGGAATAAACACGGACAAACCGGAAAGGAAATCAGTCAGCCGGGAGAATTGATCAAGATTGAACGAGAGGCTGAACGGAATATCGATACCGGTCAATGATTCTATTTCCTGACGATACGCATTCATACCGTTCTCGACATATACGGCATCGATCCGGTCCACCCGTTCCAGGCTCCGGATAATCAGGCCGGTTTCACCGGGAATGTCAAACATGGCGGCCCGCCGGGTTCCCGGATAGTATGCTATCAAATTTGTTGAAAGAGGAACGCCGTCATCTTCGAGTACAACCAGAACTTTTAACAGCTGATCCCCGGAAAGAGCATCACGGACAGGATTTGTACGCATCGCAAAAACAAGAACGAATGCTGCTACAACCAGTACCGCAAGAATAACAACCAAAAAGAAAATGCTTCGGTCAATTTTTGTGGATTTCATGATAGTTCCTTTGACAGCGTCTCGCGCATCCGGCGGGTTTCCTCAGAGATCTTTTTCCCCCGTGATTCAAGATATTCAATGGTTTGATCCAGCACGGCCCTGGTCATGTGAAGCAGGTCCAGACGCAATACCCGTTCCCTGAATTCCCCGGAAATCTGATCTCGTCCCGGTTCGAGCTTGTCCGCTACATACACAACGAGAGACAAGGGCTCCAGATCCGGATCACCGAAGGTGTGATGCCATACCGCATTGAGTATGCTCCTGTCTACCATACCGTATTCATTGACCAGAACCATCGCAGCCGCACGACCATGTAACAAGGCTGGCTTTTCCCGCTCAATGCTCCCTATTTTTCCACCATCCATTGCGGCCAGCGCCAAAAGTTTCTCCTTTGAGAACTCCTTGCACAAGTCATGGGCCAAACCGGCAAGATACCCCGAGGCATGATCCAGAGAAAACCGGTTGCACAATTCCCCGGCAAGGTGAGCCACACGCAGGGAATGAGCATACCGGCCGGGAGACAATGTATCACGGATGCGGGAATGGACCGCTTCCGTCAGCGGTGCTGTTTGTTCATGAAGCATACAGTCCATGTTCTTCAATATAACGTCCTACACAGTCCGGGACAAGAGATTGCCATGTATCACCGGAACGAATAGCTGTTCGTATTTCCGATGAGGAAACCTCAACCGGTGGATTTTCGACCGTT
>CAZVEL010000178.1:0-2420 GCA_964626305.1 uncultured Treponema sp.
CCTTTCGAGCAATCTTGGTGTCGTTGAGCTGACCATCGCCCTCCATCGGGTTTTTTCCAGCCCGCAGGACGCGTTTATCTGGGATGTAGGGCATCAGTGTTACACACACAAGCTGTTGACCGGGCGCTTCGATCGTTTTAATACCATTCGAAAGCGCGATGGACTTTCCGGATTTCCAAAACAGGTGGAAAGCCCGCATGACATATTCGATACCGGGCATTCGTCAACGTCAATTTCAGCTGCTCTCGGATTACGTCTGTCCCGTCAGATTACCGGTACGCCCGGAAAGGTTGTAGCCATAATCGGGGACGGAGCTCTCACTGCCGGTATGGCGCTTGAAGCCCTGTCTCATACGGGAGAAACCGGGCGTGATCTTGTTGTAGTTCTTAATGACAACAAGATGTCCATAAGCAAAAATACCGGCGCCCTGTCGGAATATCTGAGCCGCCTTACCATGGGAGCTTCCTATCAGCGCTTCCGTTCGAAGGTTGACCGGACCATATCCGCCATTCCCCTGTTTGGCGCGCCGCTGACCAGGTTGGTGCACCGTCTCAAACGGGGTGTGAAAGGGGTGCTGTACAAGGACAACCTTTTTGTGGACCTCGGTTTTGAATATGTCGGTCCGCTCAACGGGCACAGTGTGGAAGAACTTGAAAAGGTATTCCGCAATGTACGGGCACTCAATCGCCCCGTTGTGGTCCATGTTCAAACCTGCAAAGGGAAGGGGTACAGTCTGGCGGAGGATGATCCATCCACCTTTCACGGAATTGGACCCTTTTGTATCAGCGATGGAAAGGTCGAGAAATTCGATACAACAAGTTTTACCCAGGCATTCTCCCATGCCATCCTTGAATGTGCGGAAAAGAATCCCCGTACCGTTGCCATAACCGCGGCAATGTCCAAAGGGACCGGTCTTGTTCCGTTTCAGCACCGGTATCCCGAACGCTTTTTTGATGTGGGCATTGCGGAGCAACATGCGGTAACCCTTGCCGCAGGGCTTGCCGTTGGTGGTCTTCATCCTGTTGTTGCCATTTACAGCACGTTCATGCAGCGTGCGGTTGACCAGCTCATACACGATGTTGCCCTCCAGAATTTACCGGTGGTTTTTGCCCTTGACCGATCCGGTGCGGTTCCCGATGATGGAGAGACTCATCAGGGTATATTTGACATTGCACTTTTCAGACCGATACCCGGTCTTTCAATTCTTGCTCCCGCGTCCGTGATGGAAATGCGTCTTATGCTGTTGTGGGCAATGGATCAGGCACACCCCGTTATGCTCAGGTATCCCAAGGCACCCTGTCCGACAGAACAGGAGGCCTTTTCCCTTCCAATAGTTTCCGGGCGTGGTGTTTTTGTTCAGCGAGAAGGACTCGACACTCTCATTGTGTGTACCGGAGGCATGTTCAACGAAGTGCATGAAGCCTCGAATTTACTCGGTCGGTCGGGAAATCCGGTGGATATACTGAATCTTCGCTTTATAAAGCCGGTCGATGAGTCGTGGTTTCTCGATTCCATACAGGGATACCGGAACGTTGTCTTCGTTGAAGACGGAGTCATTACCGGAAGTATCAGTCGGGATCTTGCCGCACTGATTCAGATGCGCAATCCTGTTGTACAAACCGATATGCTTGCTTTTCAGGAAATATTCTATCCGCAGGGAAATCGTTCCGAAATCCTCACCGCGGCTGGCCTTTCCCCGGCTCATATTGCCGACTGTGTTACCGCGTTACGGGCCCGTATGCTCTCGGATTCACGCCTATGAGACGATCCCTTCCGCTTTCCGGCGGACGAGTCATAACGACAGAACTACCTGCCCTGGTTATGGGAATACTCAATGTTACTGACGATTCTTTCTGGGAGGGAAGCCGTTTCCGCTCCACAGGGGCAGCGGTTGAACGTGCCCTTCACCTGGTGGAAGCCGGCGCCGACATTATTGATATTGGCGGGGAATCGACCAGACCTGGCGCGCAGTATGTGTCAACTGATGAAGAACTTGAACGGCTTGTTCCGGTGATAACCCGGATCAGAAGAGAGTCTGACATACCTGTTTCGTTGGACACCCGGAAGGGTACCGTTCTCGCCGCGGCGCTGGAAGCCGGTGCTGACATGCTCAATGATATTTCTGCTCTTGAGGATGATCCTGCCATGGCAGGAATTGTTGCCCGGTCGGGTATTCCAGTGATTCTCATGCACAAACAGGGTACCCCGGGAACCATGCAGAATTCACCGCAGTACCGGGATGTTTTGGTGGAAGTTAAAGACTATCTTTTCGCCCGGGCCCAGTTCGCCGAAAAAGCAGGAATACCGCGTGAAAAAATTATACTCGATCCGGGCATCGGGTTCGGAAAGGACCGTTCGCACAACATCGCCTTGATAACGGGACTTGCGGAAATCGCATCCGGGGGATACCCTGTACTCAT
>CAZVEL010000179.1:0-11147 GCA_964626305.1 uncultured Treponema sp.
CTGATTTCCTTTTGTGGTATGGATTTGCGTAGTAACAAAAATATACCATGGAAATCAGACTTTTAAAAAGACCTATTTATCTTGGACACTAGTGATATAGTATAAAAATGAAATTGTATCCCCGCATCATCGCCATGGATCTGGACGACACCCTCCTGAAACACGACCTCACCATTTCGGATCATACCGTGGAGGTGCTTCAAGCGTGTACGGACCGAGGTATTCTGGTCGTACTTGCTTCCGGGCGCGCACCCGAGGCCATGTACCCGTACGCAAAACGAATCGGTATAGACAAACAAAACAGCTATATCGTGGCCAACAACGGTTCCCAGATACTCATGTCCGATACCCGGGAGCTGATATATGAACGATACTTGCCCGAAGCTATCGCAATCGAAGCGTTCCGCCTCACCGTCGCCGCGGGTCTTTCCTGTCATATCTATGACGACAAGACCATCTATGTTTCCCGCGAAACAGAGTATTCTGACCGGGACTACCGTCTTTCCGGTCTGAAACCAATCGTACCGGACGACTTTGAAGAAGTTATCCGGCGGGGCGTGTACAAGCTCGTCATCCCGGGGCATCCCGAGTACGTGACCCCGGTGGAAGCGGAGTTCAAGGTGTTGTTCAGAGACCGGGCAACCGTTTTTGTGAGCAAACCCTTCTTTCTGGAGGTGCTCCCCCTGAACGCAGGGAAAGGGGAAGCCCTGCAGGAGATTGCCGAAACCATTCTCACTTATTCGAGGAACGACGTGATGGCCTTCGGCGACAGCATGAATGACGAATCCATGATCCGCTATGCAGGGTTGAGTGTCGCCATGAAAAACAGCCGGCAGGAGATTCTTGATCTTGCGAAATGCATAACTGACCGGACCAATGATGATGACGGAATCGCGGACTTTCTGGAGAAGTATGTTTTAGCCGACTAGAGCAGTCCATAGTTGTTTTACTCCCTCCCGATGGTCTATACTCTACTTCATGCTTGCCATTCCGATTAACCAGGACAATTCCCCGGAAGCGGTCCTTGAGCTTCTGTTTACACTGAAGGTAAAGGACGTCATGACCTCACCGGTAATTACCGCGAGTCCCACGGATTCCCTGCGCAGCATTCAACACAGTATGAAAAAACAGCGGATAACCGGGATTCCTGTTTCCGGAGAAGCCGGGAATCTGGTAGGTATCGTTTCAATGGACGACATCGTGAACGCACTCGATAACGGATGGATCGACGACCCGGCAGAAAAGCACATGTCACAAAAAGTTATTGTACTGCAGGAATCCATGTCCCTTTCCTTTTGCGTTTCCTACTTCAACAAGTACTCATTCGGGCGCTTTCCCGTTCTCAACCGGGAAGCCCGGCTTACCGGTATTGTTACCGCTTCGGATGTCATTTCCACCCTGCTCATCGCACTGAACCGGGAAGTGGAGCGGCTTGAACAAGCCGCCCCGGCAACAAACGAACCCCGGGATCCGGGAGCCATTCTCGACACCGACATGGAATTCCGCACCGAACCGTTCAACTTCGAACTGGCCGGGCAGGCATCAACCGCAATCAAACGCGCGCTCAAAAACGCGGGAATTGATCCCGGCATAACCCGGCGGATTGCCATTGCGAGTTACGAGCTGGAAATAAATCAGGTAGTTCATTCGGTGGGAGGAATCATGCGCTACCGGATCCATAATGGTCAGCTGGAAATCGAAGCCACCGATGAAGGACCGGGCATTCCGGATGTTGCGGAAGCACTCACCGAGGGATATTCTACCGCTAATGACCGCGTCCGTTCGCTCGGCTTTGGTGCCGGCATGGGTCTTCCGAATACCAAACGCGTATCGGACGACTTTTTCATCGAATCCGCGCCCGGAACGGGAACACGGGTTCTTGCATCATTCATTCTCAAGGACAAATCATGAAAACAAGCGAACTCGCCGCGTTCCTCGGCGCAACCTGTGTACAGGACCAGTTTGAAGACCGGGACATTTCCGGCGGATACACCTCGGACCTTCTCAGCGACGCCATGGCGAACGCCGTGGAAAACGGGGTACTCATAACCATCCAGGCACACAGGAACACGGTCGCCGTGGGAACCCTGAAAGACCTGAACGCGGTAATCATCTGCAACAATCGCACGATTCCCGATGATATGATCAAGGCCGCTCGAGAAGAAAGACTGGCCCTTTTTGTGACGGCAGAAAACCAGTTCACCGTTTCCGGGAAACTCTATCCGGTTTTGTCCTGATGATACTCCGCGCGGATTTCCACATGCACTCCTGTTTATCCCCCTGCGGAGACCTCTCCATGTCTCCCCGCACGATCGCGGCGGGCCTTGTCGCACGGGGTGTCGACCTCGCGGCCATCACCGATCACAACTCATCGCTGAATGCGCCCGCCTTCGGTCATGCCTGCCGGGAAGCCGATATAACCCCGCTTTTCGGTATTGAAGCCCAACCCCGGGAAGAATGTCATATTCTCTGCCTGTTCGCGGAGGCGGAAACCGCGCGCATCCTTTCGGATGAACTGTACGACGCTATGCCGCCGATCATGAACATTCCGGAAAAAATGGGAGATCAGGTGTATGTTGATACTGAAGAAAACATTCTTGGCGCGGTGGACAAGTATCTGGTAACCAGTGCTGATATTTCACTGGAGGAACTCGCCGCGCGGGCGCGGGAACTCGGAGGGCTGGTAATCCCCGCCCATGTTGACCGGCCGAGCTTTTCGCTCACAAGCCAGCTCGGGCTCATTGTGGACGGCCCCTGGGACGCGCTGGAGGTTATGAGCATGCCAGGAAACTTCGGAGCCGATCCATCACTCGATACCCGCGGATATCCGCTCATTACCTCAAGCGACGCCCATTATCCCGGGCATATCGGGAGGAGAGCCTTCGAGCTCGACATGGACGATACCCCCCTGTGCGACAAAACCGGCAGGGCGGATATCGAAGCGATCCGGGCAGCGCTTTTACGCCGCCCGCGCGCTTAATTGTTATACGTTCTTTTTACCTTGCGGGTCGTGGTCATCTCAAGCGGTTCGTCCAGAATCGTAATACGTGAAATGCGCTGATACGGCTGCAACGTCTTGTTCACCCGGTCAACAATTTCTTCAACCGCCTGATATATAGGATCAATTGCTTCATTGGTTCCGCGCATCACATTGTATTTTTTAAAAAGATCATCAGCAGGATATATCAGCGCCTCGATACGTTCGCTCTTGTCAGCCTTGTTGACAAGATACCCGCGCACGGTAAGCTGTTCAATATCGTTATAATACAACTGGAAGGCGTTTTCTATCTCTTCCGGATACACATTCTTTCCGCCATCGGTAACAATCATATTTTTGGCCCGGCCGCAGAGGTAGAGATAGTTTTCCGAATCAATCCAGCCGAGATCTCCGGTGCGGAACCAGCCGTCTTCGGTAAATACTTCGGCTGTTTCCTCCGGCATGCGGTAATAGCCCTGCATAACCATAGGGCCCTTTACACACACCTCCCCTACACCCTTTTCGTCAGGATCCAGTATTTTCATTTCCATGTATGGAGCAAAATGCTTGCCGACACTTTCAACCTTGAAATGCTCCTTGGGATTAAGCGCGATAATCGGCGAAGTCTCAGTAAGACCATAACCCTGAATGAAATCGATTCCGAGCTCGTTGTAGACCCGGAATACGCTTGCGGCAAGCGGCCCGCCGCCGGATATGGCAATACGGAGAGTTGAAATACCCGCTTTATCGAGAACCGGGTGAAAAAGTTTCTTTCCGGGATTCTTCCCGGTTATTTTCTTGACCAGGTAGGAAATACCCATCAGCGTTTTCATGATTCCATAGACCACAATGCCTTTTTCCCTGATCCCGCGCAGAATTCCGGCAAGAAGCTTGTTGAAAAGGAGCGGAACACCCAGAAGCATGGTGATTTTTCCTTCCCGAAGTTCACGGAGCATCCGGGAAACGGCCATACTCTTCGCGAACACAATCTCTGCGCCCACAGAAAGGGCTTCGATCAACACGGCAAGCATGGTGTAGGAATGGTGAATCGGCAGCAGGGCGTAAAAAACATCCGTTTCAAAAATATCCAGATTTGTCTGGGCAATGTAGCAGTCGGAAACCAGGTTCCGGTGACTCAGCATGACACCTTTGGGCGTTCCAGTTGTTCCTGACGTAAACATGATGGCGGCAAGATCCTGCTCGGCAGCAGGTGTTATGTCGGTCTTTTTGTCCGTTTCGAGCGAATACACATAGTTTTTTTCGTATTTCGGACTCAGGGAATATACCTTGCCCACCTTCTTTTTGGCGGAAAACGCTTCAAAACGTTCCTCGTCCACAAAGAAGATTTTCGGTTCGGCTGCCTTGAGCAGGTTTTCGATTTCGTTATCGTGGAGAGCATAATCGACGGGAATAACAACAGCTCCGGCAAAGAGGGTCCCCAGATAGGCTACCGTCCATTCCGGAGAGTTTTTTCCGGACACGGCAACGTGATCCCCTTTCTTGACACCACTGGAATGGAGCCAGGCCGCGAGCTTCTCAACTTTATCCAGGGTTTCACGGTATGTAAGCGAAATTCTGTCCGGTTCAAAAATCGTCAGACAAGGTCGGTCTCCAAACCGTTCAGCACTAATCCTGAACATTTCCGGCAAGGTGGGCCATTCGCCGGTAAAAGCAGTACCCCGCCAGGCATCAAGGAACGCCCAGGGAGTTTTTTTTGTTTCTTTCATATCAACCTCGCATTGTCTAGGAGTAAAAACAGTGGTGCGTTAGTATATAATGACACAAGATTCAGGAAGAGGTTGCACATGACCGATACAAAATACATGAAACACCGACTCTTTCCGGTAATGATTGCCGTTGCCCTGTTTATCCCGGCACTATTGACCGCACAGGTTATACAGCCCCAATCCGGCACTTCCGCCCGTACGGCGTTTATTGAAGAAGCACGAAAATACCTTGGCGTACCCTACCGCTCGGGCGGCTCCACCCTGCGGGGAATGGATTGTTCCGGTCTGGTTTTCCGCGCGGCAATAGACGGCCCCGGAGTCTCTATACCCCGGACGGTCCATTCGCTTTCCGACCGGGCGAAACATGTTCCGGACGCCTCCAGAGAACCGGGGGACCTCCTTTTTTTCAATACAACCGGGCGTATTTCCCATGTAGGTATTTACCTGGGAAACAACCGTTTTATCCATGCCGCATCAGACGGTCCAAATACCGGTGTCATCATCTCCAAATTATCCGAACCCTACTGGAAACGTACCTATCGATTCGCCGGAAGCGTGCTTGATTCCGAACCGGACACGTCCTGGCCGAAGCCTGACGAGTCAGACACCGATGCGTCTTCCCCGGCACAACCAGTCCATCCCTTTACCGGTACATTCGGAGCCCGGCTCAATGCTACCGGCGGCATACTCTGGGACTTCATGCCCGGAGAATACCCGATCCGTGGTGGCACGGTGTTTGCCGAAGTCAGCTGGGTAAAAAATACAACGATCTATCCAGGCCTCGGGGCAGGATTATCCTGGGACCGCCGCACCGAATCCATAAGCATCCCGCTTACCGCTTCAATTTCCGTACCCTCCGGTTTCCGCTTTTTCATTGGAACACAGTACCATTTGCGTACGAAAAATGATCTGAACCGCGACCTGCAATTCCCCGGCATTATCGGCATGTCCTGGACCTCAAAATCGGCGGTGCTTCTGGGACAGAATCTCCGGTTTTACCAAAGCGCGGAATATTCCTGGTTCCCTGGTGAAACCTTCGGGCTCGGATTTCGTTTTAATACCGGACTTACACTGAGTTTTGACTTTTAGCAGGGAGTAACCGATGATCCGACTGAAATTACTTTTTCCGCTTCTTTTGCCCCTCACGGCGGTCATCCTTCTTGCCGCCTGTTCACCATCGCTGGTGATCACCGTGCACCCGGACGACTCGGCGGATATTGCATTCTCGGCGAACCCTTCCCCGGCGGGTTCTTCGCTTACCCGGCGCGTCACCGGCGCCGATGACGACGCAACCCCGTTATACGACCGGGACGCCGTAAGCGAAGGGTTGTCCGGGATGGGTATCCGTCTTGAGACCCTTTCCTTCCCGTCCGGTGACGGACTGGCGTTTTCCGGCTCCGTCTCCAGCCTCGCGCACATACCCGGCGGCGCATTGGTACGAACTGCTTCTCCGGAAGGAATAACCCTTTCCCTCTCACCGGAATCGGTTAATGCCGTCCTCGGCAAGCTCCCGACCGGGACCCAGGATATCCTTGAACTCCTCATGGCACCCATCTTGACCGGCGAACAACTGAGCCGGGAAGAATATCGTGACATTCTCGCCGCGGCATATGGCGAACGGGCCGCTGAGGAACTCGCGACAGCCTCATGCACCATACATCTGAGAACGCCACAACCAGTTCGCTCCGCGGTTTTTTCAGGCCCGGACAGCGTCTCCGTTCCGATTGAATACGCCGGAAATACGGTATCCGCGGCCATTCCGCTCGATTTGCTGTTGACGCTCAGCGCCCCACTAAACCTCACTGTTTCCTGGTAAGGGCGGATTGAATTTATTTCCCGTAAATTGTAGAATACAATCACAGTTTTATAGATAAACTTTTATCGTATTATTTGGGGGTTTTCCTTATGGCAACAGCGTGTGGGTTCTCAAAAGAACTCGATGCTTTCATCGAAGAATGGAAGACAAAACCCGGCAATCTGATCATGATATTACATCGTGTCCAGGAAGAGCAGGGCTTTATTTCCAGAGAGGCTGCAGACGAAGTAGCCAAACGAACCGGAACACCATTGGCCCGTGTATACGGAACAATGACGTTTTATCATTTTTTTAAGACCGTCAAACCGGGAAAGAACACCATCTCGGTCTGTCTCGGTACTGCCTGCTACCTCAAGGGTGCACAGGATCTCTTTGACGAAGCAAAGTCCATACTCAAGCTTGGTGACGACGAAGTTACGTCGGCGGATGGTCTTTTTTCACTTGAACCCGTACGCTGTATCGGCTGTTGCGGTCTTGCCCCGGTGCTCTCGGTAAACGGAGAAGTATACGGCAAGCTGACACGCGATGAAATAGAAGGCATAATCGCCAAATATCAGAACACCTGACCGTATGCATTACACCCTGTGCGATCTGTTCAGCGACCTGACCCAGAATGCAGTTGAAGCGGGAGCTGACCATGTCGCGGTAGCGCTGGTTGAGACTGATCAGTCCATGACCCTGACAATTCAGGATAACGGACGGGGTATGAGTCCGGACCAGCTGGCACAGGCAACCGATCCGTTCTGGACCGACGGGATAAAACATCCCGGACGAAAAGTGGGACTCGGGCTACCGTTTTTGATCCAGACCGCCGAATCTACCGGTGGATCATGGAACATTGAATCAAAACATACCGGAAACACGGGAACCACCGTTACTGCCTGTTTTGATCTTTCAAATATCGACACGCCGCCTGTCGGTGATGTCACCGGATTTTTCCGGAACATTCTGACCTTTGAAGGAACCTACGAAATGGAAATCGTTTTTACTGCCGAGCGCGGCGGAACGCGATGGTCCGAAACAATACGTCGGTCGGAATTGCTGGAGGCACTGGGCCTCGGAGAGGCAGGGTCCTTTACGGACGCAGGATCTCTCGCGCTGCTCAGGCAGTATCTGGATAGCTTGATGGAGGAATACTATGGCCAAGATGTCCCTTGAGGACCTGCGCAAGCTGCGCAACGAAACACAGCAGCAGATCAAAAAGCGCGAAACCGACGACAAGATCGCCCAGGTCATCGTTGGAATGGGAACCTGCGGAATTGCTGCGGGCGCGAAAGCAACCCTCGACGCATTTGTAAAGGAACTTGATGAAAAGAACATGGGCGGCGACGTGATTATCCGTCAGACCGGATGCATGGGAATGTGCCACAATGAACCCACCGTGGAAGTAGTTATGGCCGATATGCCCAACATCATTTACGGCAAGGTTGATGCCGCGGTCGCGAAGGAAATTGTCGAGAAGCATCTCATGAAAAAAGAATTGCTCAACGACCGGATACTGGACCGCCCCGCGGTTGATATCCTCAAGAAGTAAGGAGACTACGCATGGCATATAATCACTACATTCTGGTCTGCGGCGGAACCGGCTGTGAATCCAGCAACGCGGGCGGAATTTATAACAACCTGGTTGCAGAAGCAAAGGCTGCGGGAGTTCTGGACAAGGTTCAGATCGTAAAAACCGGCTGTTTCGGTTTTTGCGAAAAGGGACCGATCGTCAAGATTCTTCCCGAAGATTCCTTTTATGTTGAAGTAAAACCGGATGACGCAAAAGACATCATTAATGAGCATATTGTCAAGGGACGCGAGGTAACGCGCCTTCTCTACAACAAGGAAAAAAAGAGCTCCGAAACCGTAGAGGAAATCGAATTTTACCAGAAACAACTCCGCATTGTTCTGCGCAACTGCGGTGTTATTAACCCTGAAGATCTGAACGAATACATTGCCCGCGACGGGTATATGGCGCTTGAAAAAGCACTCTTTGATCTTACTCCCCAGCAGATTATTGACGAACTAAAAGCTGCGGGCCTGCGTGGCCGCGGCGGTGCTGGATTCCCCACCGGGATCAAGTGGGAGGGCGCCATGAAGACCGAAAGCGATCAGAAATACGTCGTCTGTAATGCCGACGAAGGTGATCCCGGAGCGTACATGGACCGTTCAACCATCGAAGGTGATCCCCACTCGGTGCTCGAAGCCATGACCATCTGCGGAAAGGCTATCGGCGCGAACCAGGGCTTTGTGTACATCCGTGCGGAATACCCCCTCGCTATTGATCGCCTCAAAATTGCCATGGAACAGGCCCGCGAATCGGGCCTTCTGGGCAAGGACATCCTCGGATCCGGATTCGACTTTGATATCGAAATCCGTCTCGGCGCCGGTGCCTTTGTCTGCGGTGAAGAAACCGCGCTGCTTCGCTCCATCGAAGGTCAACGGGGTATGCCCACACCGAAGCCTCCCTTCCCGGCTCAATCCGGGCTCTGGGGAAAACCCACCGTTATCAACAACGTTGAAACCTGGGCAAACGTTCCGGTAATCCTCAATAAGGGAGCCGCCTGGTTCAGCAAAATCGGAACCGAGGACTCCAAAGGAACCAAGGTGTTCGCACTTACCGGAAAGGTACGCAACTCCGGACTTGTTGAAGTTCCCATGGGAACAACCCTGCGCGAAATCATCTTTGAGATCGGCGGCGGCATCAAGGACAATAAGAAATTCAAAGGTGTACAGACCGGCGGACCTTCCGGCGGAATCATCACTGAAGAAGCCCTCGACACCCCCATCGACTTCAAGGCGCTCCAGAACCTGGGTTCCATGATGGGATCCGGCGGTATGATCGTTATGGACGAAGACGACTGTGTTGTTGACGTGTCCAAGTTCTATATGGAGTTCTGTGTTGACGAATCCTGCGGCAAGTGTTCGCCCTGTCGTATCGGAACCCGTCAGATTCACTCCCTGCTCGAAAAGATTTCAAAGGGCAAAGGTGAAATGGAGGACCTCAAAAAGATCAAGGAAATCGGCTTTGCCATGCAGAAATCATCCCTGTGTGCGCTTGGACAGTCTGCTCCGAACCCGACCCTTTCCACGATCAAGAAGTTTGAATCCGAATATGTGTCACACATAACCGATCACAAGTGCCCGGCAGGGAAATGCCGCGAACTGACATCCTATGTGATAAACGACAAATGTATCGGATGCGGCGCGTGCGCCCGCAAATGCCCGGCAAATTGTATTACCGGCGAGCGGAAGACAAAGCACGTTATCGACCAGGCTGCCTGTCTGAAGTGTGGCGAATGCTTCAACGCCTGCAAGTTTGGCGCCGTCGAAAAGGTATAAGGTATTCAAGGAGTAACACCATGATCAATGTCAAGATAAACGGAAAACCGATACAGGTACCGGATGATACCACCATCCTTGCCGCTGCAAAGATGCTCAACATCAAGATTCCCTCGCTTTGCTATAACTCTGATCTTCCCGCGTGGGCATCCTGCGGTATTTGTATCGTCCGCCAGGAAGGTACCGCGCGCATGCTTCGTGCATGCTGCACCAAGGTAACCGAAGGCATGAGCGTTATTACACATGACCCGGAAATAGTAAAAGCGCGCCGAACCGTGCTGGAACTCATTCTTTCAAACCATCCACAGGAATGTCTCACCTGTACCCGGAACAACCAGTGTGAATTACAGTCGCTTGCGGCGGAATTCGGCCTGCGCCAGATCCGGTTTGATCACTTTATCATCGACCGGCCGCTGGACAATTCAAACCATGCCATTGTGTTTGACCGGAACAAATGTATCAACTGCGGCCGCTGCGTTGAAGTCTGCCAGCAGATGCAGAAAGTTAACGCGATTGAGTACCAGGGACGCGGCGGCAAGACCGTTATCGGCCCGGCCGCTCTCGCTGATCTGGCTGATTCACCTTGTATCCGCTGCGGTCAGTGTGCCCTGCACTGCCCGGTTGGTGCAATCTATGAAGATCACTCCATGCGTAAACTCTGGGACCGGCTCTCCGACCCGGATGTGGTTACCGCGGTACAGATTGCTCCGGCGGTACGTGTTGCCCTCGGCGAAGAGTTCGGCATGGAACCCGGCGAAGTATCCACCAAGAAGATTTACGCCGCGCTCCGCCGCATCGGATTCAATTACGTATTCGACACCAACTTCTCGGCCGATCTCACCATCCTTGAGGAAGGATACGAGTTCATTGCACGACTAACCGAAGGCAAGGGAGCCATGCCGCTCTTTACTTCCTGCTGCCCGGCATGGGTGGATTACGCGGAAAAGAACTGCCACGACCTACTTCCCAATATCTCCACCGCAAAAAGTCCGCAGCAGATGATGGGCGCCATGATCAAGACCTATTGGGCAAAACAGGCCAATATTGATCCCGCGAAGGTTTTCTCCGTATCCATCATGCCCTGTACCGCGAAGAAGTACGAGCGGCGGCGGGACGAAACCATGGAATCATCAGGATACTCCGATGTTGACTCGGTACTCACCACCCGTGAACTCGCCCGCCTCATCAAGCAGTCCGGTTTCGACTTCAACCAGCTTGAAGACGAGGAAGCGGACAATCCGCTCGGCCCCTACACCGGAGCCGGTACCATCTTCGGTGCAACCGGCGGTGTTATGGAAGC
>CAZVEL010000180.1:0-17788 GCA_964626305.1 uncultured Treponema sp.
GTAGCTTTTTTCCCGCAGAACAAAACTGATGGTGTGCGGGAGGGCTTCTCTTGGTCCCTGCTTCCGGTCCTGGAGGGTAAAGCCGTGATCCTTCGCCACCGCGACAATGAGGCTCCGTAATTCCCGCTGATTCGCCGAGTAGGAAAAGATTGATTCAAGCTGAACCGTGGTGAGGGTGCAGTCACGGACCGGCTTTCCATAGGGCTCAAGTGGGATAGCCGTTGCGGTGGTACTGCAGGAAGCTGCCAGAAGGAGTAATACCGCAGACGCAAGCAGCCATGAGTGTTTAGCGTTCATTTTCGGTTCCTCCGGTCATCCTTTTTTCCGCGGCCCGCAGCGGGCGATGCAGGACGCTGTTCTCCGATACCAGGGTTCGTGCCCGGCGGATGTGTACTAACGCCTGTTCATCCTGCCCGAATCGGTAGTAGATCTGAGCAAGTGAAATTTCCGTACGTGCAAGATCGTCGGCATAGAGAGAGGCACAGGAATAATATTCCACTGCCTGTTGGTAGTCGTTCCGGATTTCCCGGGTGTTCCCCATGAGTGAAAGGAGCCGGGGATCATCCGGGTTGAATTCCAGGGCCCGGGCAAGTACGGCTTCCGCGGAAGCGGGTTCTCCCCGCGCAAGGAGCGTTCGGGCAAGCCATATCCTGGCCTCGGTATATTCAGGATGTTCTTTTGTGAGGTCTGAAAGAATTTTTTCCGGCTTTTTCGTGTCTCCGCGAAGAAAAAGAATTTTTGCCTTGAGAAGGAGGGCCTGGTGCCCACGCTTTGCGGAGTACGTTTCTGCGGAAACTGTTTCCAGCGCCTTGTCCAGTTCTCCGGAGAGATACATTTTTTTTGCGTTTGCATATGCCGTGGCCTGTTTCTCCGTCATCCCGGGAGAGCAGGCTGTTAAAACCGCCACAAGAGCCAGCAGGAATATTGCACAGATCCCATTTTTCATTTTTACCACCTTGCACATGAGTCCTGCATCCATATAGGTAAAATGACGGTGATATGCCCAGGTTTTGGGGAAAAAAAATTTCCCGCACGGGATAAAAAAAAGGCTTCCCCGGAGGGAAGCCGTGATCGGAAAGGAGTAATAATTACTTCTTCACGTACCCGAAGGAGGTTTGCGAAGTTGCATTCCTGTTTGACAGAATAAGCCAGTTTCCGGACTGTTTGTAAGCATATTCAAGACTACCGTCGTCGGTCTGAACAACCAGTTTGTTTCCATTCTTTGTGTACGAGTAATCTGTAGAACCTGTTTCTGAAAAAGTTATGCCGTTTTCGCTTGATTCCCATGTAGACACTATTCTTGTTGCTGTTATTTCCACCAGGGTTCGATAATAATGCTCGCTACCATAGGAGTTTGAATAATAGTTGCTCTTCCAGTTGCCGGTAAGTCCGGAACCAGTATCGACTCTCTTGAACGGACTATAGTACAGGACAGAATCAAGAATAACCAGCTGGTATCGATATTCCCACTCTTCGTCCTCAATGGATTCCGTGTCGTCCATCGAAACAGGTTCGTCAAAGGAGTATGCTCTCAAAACAGGATTGGTGGTAACAGTGCCATCCTCATCCAATTTGAAAACTCCCTGTTCTGCAATATAATAGTACTGGTCGGTTGTTTCTTCATCGTCAAAGATGTGTGTTGAAGTATAGAGGGTATCGTACGTACCAGTAGTGGTATCCGTTTTGGTAAACGTTGTTACTTCTGTATAGTCCGTGGTATAGGTTATAACGGTCCCGTCTGTATAGCTTGTCTGCGCGGGATACGTGCCAATGCTCTCCCATGTTCCAACCAGCTGGTCAATCGTAGGTATGGCGCTGGCAGCAGCGTCATAGGAACTGGATGACGATCCGGAATCACAGGCAGCGATACCGAGAACCAGAATCATTCCAGCAAAGAAAAGGAATAAAACTTTCAGTTTTTTCATGGTAGTCTCCATAGGAAATGGTTTTCTTGAGTATACCACGGAATTTCAAGATACTGTCCAGTATTATTCGTAATTTGGTGTAAAGAAAATAATTGGATTTCCAGTACCTTCCGCTGCTGTATATAATAACGCCTGTTTTTAACAAGCGATTCTGCCTTGATATAACTCCGACCGCTTTGCCAGAATGTTTCACATGAAGTGTACCTTGCATTGTTGCCATGAATCTCCGAGGAATTATTTGCATATGGCATTCTATAAACCAGGGCCAGTATTTGCGGCATTCCCTGAACCTTGATCCTCTTAATGATCATGATGGCTGAGTTTTCTCATGGCTGTTTTCTCGTCTTTTTTTTGAAATGTGGTATACTCTTTTTCATGTTTGACCGGTGATAATCCCTGTGCGGGGTCTCCCTGGCGTTCGGAATTCCGAAGTTGTCGGACTGGTAATAATGAGGAGAATTCATGAAAAGTGTATTGAAAATCATGCTGCTGGCAGTAACAGCCGGAATGCTGTTTGCGTTTGCTTCCTGCGAGGTAGTTGTAAGTTTTTTAGATGATGACGATAGTTCCGTAGAGACGCGGGACTTCATGGCACGAACATATAATGGGGCCAGCGAAGGGGACTGGTACAATGTTACGGCCGATTTACTGGCCAAAGGCGAATACTGCGACGTCTATGTTGAACGGGGAAACGGTGTAACGCAGGATACAGCAAAAGCAGTTGCCGCGGAATTTGATGACAAGATATTCAACCAGATAACGACAGCGTTCGGTCCCCACAGAGATGTGGATGGCAACGGAAAATTAACCCTCCTTCTCCTCGATATCGTTGACGGGTATGTCGCACCCAACGGCGCCTATGTTCAAGGATACTTTGATCCTACTCACATGGTTGCAACGGAAAGTTACTCCAATTCGAATGAATGCGACATGATTTTTCTGGACGTGGCTCCTGTTATTGTAAAATCTGAAGAATTTTACACAACCATTGCGCATGAGTTCCAGCACCTCATAAACTTTTCGATAACGTATGCTGACGATCAATCCCAGCAGGATTTGTGGATCAACGAAGGCCTTTCTTCAGCCGCGGAATATGTCTACAGCGGCTCGGTTAGCAAGGATCGGATAGATCATTTCAACAACGATCCGTATGGATCAATTGTCTACGGAAACAACTTTTTTGTGTGGTTTGGCGGTTGGGAGTCTATGAATCCAGACACTGTTCTTGACAATTATGCCACGGTGAGCCTCTTCTTCCAGTGGCTCCGGATTCACGCCGATAACGGTACCGCCATCTACACAGAGATCCTTGATTCCGAACACCGGGACTACCAGGCGGTCACCGCTGCCGCGGGGAACCGGATCAATGCAGACTATGCCGCCTGGGACCGGCTGTTGGAAACCTGGTACCTCGCCAACTTCCGCTGCCAGGATTCCGGTGACTATGGATACAAGGGACAAATAACTACTAATGCCATTTACTTCAATAACGCTGGAAATGAGGCCTGGGATTTCTCCCCGGGTGAAGCCATTATTTCCGCGCTTTCGGCAGACGCTGGAGAGGTTGAAACATGGTCACCCCCTGATTCCGGAAGCGGCACTAATATCCAGTATACCGGATTTAATCTTGACGATACTGAGGTTAACCAGACCGCTACTTTCACTAACGAGTTTGCCATCACGTACAACGCAAATACGGATAATAACGCTAGTGATGAAACAGGATTTGTCGCCACTGTTGCCGCCGCTCCTGGCGACAATCCTGTTGCGCGGAGCATACAGGCGCGGATAGAAGCGAACAAGAAGGAGCTTCCGAAGAAGTTCCCGATCGGGTTCCATCCTGGCTATAACGGTTCCCGGGAACCTGCAAAACGGGAAATGCTGAAGAAGCCTTCCGGCCGGAAGGGGCTGTAATGAAAAGGAAATACGCTGTGCTTGCGGTCGTTCTTTTTGTGATCGCCGCGTCCCTGCCGCTGTTTGCTTTCGGATTCTGGGATAAAGACCCCATAGCCAACCCCGACTGGGAGAGCGTACGGGATGGGGCCCACGTTGTTATTTCCGGCAGGATCCGGCTCGTTGGAAGCGCCATGTCGAACAGCCTTGTTCTGACCGACAAATCGGACAAGGACTGGTATGTAGACGACGCAGAACGCGAAAAGCTCGCACGGATGGAACAACGTGAAGCAACCCTTTCAGCCGTAGTCCGCCTGGATCCGATAAAGTTCGCCGACGGAACAGAACTCCCGGACAAACGCGTACTTACCGGCATAGAAGTGGTTGAATAAGCGTTTACCATGATCTGAAAACAGAACCCGGCATTTTAACAAGGGGTGCGGACGTGAAGAATTATTATAATGGAAAATGTGTTATGGTTACCGGCGCGGGCGGGGCGCTTGGTTCGCTCATGAGTGATGCTCTTTTGCAAGCGGGGGCAACGGTGCTTGCCGTCGATATCACTGAGGAAGCTTTGGCACCGTACAAGAATGAGCATCTTCATTTCTTCAGATGTGATCTTTCGCAGGCTGAGCAGATTGCCCGGCTCGAACAGGATGTGAAAAAAGCCAATTTTTCCGTGGATATTCTTGTCAATAACGCGGGTATCGTAAACGGTACCTATCTATCCGAAACCTCATCCGAAGCAATCCAGAAAGCCCTATACATCAACCTTACTGCGCCGATTCTTCTGGTTCGACAATTTGAGCATGACCTTGAAAAGAACAACGGACACGTGGTTACCATTTCATCCGCCGCTGGTATCGTTGGTGTTTCGCGTCTCTCTGATTATTGTGCCGCGAAGTTTGGTCTTTTCGGTTTCGACGAAGCGATGCGTGTCGAATGGAAAAAGCTTGGGAAAAAGATCTCAACCACCGTGATATGTCCTTTCTATTTGCAGACCGACATGTTCAAGGGCGCCAAAACAAAGTTTCCGCTTGTGCTTCCCATAATGAAGCCGGAAAAAGCGGTTGCAAAAATTCTGACGAGCGTTTCAAAAAAGAAAAAGCGTGAAACCTTCCTCTTCATGATCTGGTCGGTGTGGTTTCTTCGATTGTTTCCGGTCACGTTCTTTGACTTCGTCAGTTCATTCTTCGGTATCAACAAATCAATGGACGAGTTTACTGGAAAAGGTATAACTCCTGAACAACGATAGTATTCGATTGCCCTTATAGGCGGTGGTTTTTCGTTCGCCCCGCCTGGCGCCTGCTTCGAACGGCTGTGAGCAGGGCCCGTGCGCGCGCCGTCCGTCGTTGTGCCTCAGTCTTGTGAAGCCCGGACGTGTGTAATAACCTCCCGGAGAAGGTGTCCGGCAAGGCCTGCGGCGAGGATGACGGAGACGGCGGCAAGCGCGAGAAGGATCTTGAGCGTTTCCCGTTCTGCAAGAGCCCGTTCCACCCGGTACAGGGAGAAGGTGAGCTCGAGGACCGGATCCCCGTCACGGGAAGTGGAAGTGCCGGTAACCAGTGCGGTCTGGCTATTTCCCGCCACGTAGGGGAATCCCGCCTGCAGCCGCTCCAGTTCATTAAGCGCCTTTTCAAAGCCCGGGGTTTCCGCGATCCAGGACTCCTGTGGTGTACTGGTAAAGGAGCGGGTTGATGTGAGCGGAATCTGGTAGGGATCAAAATGACGTTGCTTCAGGTAAGGTGCGGGAAACGGATAGTATCCCTCCGGTGTGTTATAGTCACTCGTAATTGAAACACCCGGCTGGTTGAGCAGAGCACGGAAAAATTCGTCGGCAATGAGTTCGTTTATGGCGTCTGTCTCTTCGCGGAGGAAGGCGGTCCAGGAATGAAGGAGCATGTCGATCCCGGAGTTCCCCGGGATTGCTTCGTAGTCCTCGGCCGCTTCGAGGAAAGAAGTAAAGTGTACCGAATCGGAAAAGGTGTCCGCGAAGTCGGCGGGAGATTCATCCGAGGTAAACTGGTCTATAAAGAGGGAGATATACCTCAATCTCCTTTCCGGGTAATTCGTTCCGACAAAGATGCTGGTGCCGAGCGGAGTGCGGATGAGGCGGGCAAGACGTGCCGCGCGGGTTCGGGCTTCCGAAAAGTCCGGTGTTTCTTTCAGTCGCTTTTCCATGACCCGGTAGGCGTATTCTGCGCCCGGGCGGGACGGGTCTTCCACGATCGCAAAATTCTCAAGGTTTATGATTGATCCCGGCGGGAGGGATTCGGGTCTTTCGATTATTTCCGCGAGCTGTTCAACTGACTCAAAGGTCTGTTCGGTCTGTCCGTGCTCCTTCCAGTTGAGGTAATCCTTCGCAATGGAAAAAGAATAGTTCACGCTGGCATACATGAGTATCGAAACTGTCGTTAGAATGAGCGGGATGAGAAAACGCATCCAGTTCCGTGACAGGTGATTCTTTTCAAGCGACCAGAGTGTTTCGCCGTATGTGTCGCGTATCGCGGTAGTATAGAACGTTACCTGATTTTTCGGATGAACCCATCCTTCGAGCATTACTTTTTTTCCGTCTTCGAGCACCGCGGCACCCTTCGGCAGGACCTGCAGCAGATACCGGTCAACCATAACCCGGGTTCCCCGGAAGACGGCTGTTCCGGAAAGCATGATGAGGCCGGTTTTTTTTGCTGCTTTTCCACTGCCGGGAACGAGTATCCAGATGAGGGAGAAGGACGCGAGGGCTGTTCCTGCGTACAGCAGGAAGGCCGGGAGTTCCCGGTTCCAGGCAAGCATGAGGATGATGCCGACGAGAAGAATGACCGATGCGGTTATGCGAAGGGGTGGGTGGTACATCCGGTATTCTCTGACGGAGGGCGAATCGTTTCGGTCGGAAAGTTTCGATCCACCCGAGGAGGCTACGGCGATGTGTCCTTGTTCCAGGGCCTCCCGTGCTGCGGCTTCTTGTTGTACGGTCCATGTATCGTTGATTGAAACGGGAATTGCCGTTCCGTTCGAAAGAAGGATCAGCTCGGCGGTATTTTCTTCTTCTTCGCTGAGGCTGCTTTCCATGCACTGCAGGAAGTGAAACGGGAGCGGGCCGATGGCGTGTTGCATACGCGACTCTGTTCCGTATTTGCCGCTGATTGTGGTATAGCCGTACCCGCCGGCGATGGTTATAACCCGGGCGTCCGCCGGTATCCGGTTCGCCAGGCGGGGATACAGTTTTTTACAGGCGGCGGTTTCTTCCGCGGTGAGGCTACGGGAGGCCAGATTCATGCGGGCAATCTTTTTTGCCGTTTTCCGCAGATGGTATCTGGTTGAAAGAAGCGAAAAGCCCATGACCGCCAGATAGAATACCATGAACGCGACGAAGGCAAGGTTTAAAAAAAGTATGACGTAGTGCATTGGTTATAGTACCGGCAGGGAGCTTGATGGGCAAGAGCGGCAAGCGCTGAAGGCTTCCGGTATTCACCCTTTACAGAAAAATCATATTTTGATACTACTATTTCACCATATCACGAAAAGGAGCAGACAAAGGGATGATAGACTGATCAGGGAGAAACAACACACAACGAAGCGGCGCTTTCTCACCTGATACAAAATATGCTGCTCATACAAATCCATGCCAAGGAGCCAGTATGAGCATAGTAACCCTGTCTGTATCCGGACTGAATTTTCACTATGAACAATCAATAGAACCTCTTTTTACTTCTCTCGAATTTTCTTTGAATGCCGGCTGGACCGGTGTGCTCGGCGGAAACGGTGCCGGAAAGACGACGCTGCTCAAGCTGTTGTGCGGAGCGCTTGACCTGCAGGGCGGAAGTATTACCGGTTTGCGGGAACGCATCTATTGCACGCAGGAAACGGATGTGCCGGGAGGCCCGTTGGATGATTTCTTTCAAGCCCTGTATGAGGGAAGCAATGCCGCCGGTCGCCTCTTCAGCGTCTTTGCGCTTGACCATGACTGGCCGTACCGCTGGGATACCCTGAGTCATGGTGAGCGGAAGCGGGCACAGCTCGCGGCTGCCCTCTGGGGGGAGCCGGATCTCCTTGCCCTCGATGAACCGACCAATCATCTTGATGTTGACGCCAGGAATCTGTTGCTGGAAGGTTTAAGATGTTTTGATGGAGTAGGGCTTGTGGTGAGTCATGATCGTGAGTTTCTTGCTGCTCTCTGTTCGGGGTTTCTCTTTGTGGGTGACGGAGCCGCGCGGTACCGGCCGGGAACGCTCGAGGAAGCTTTTGAACAGGAATCGCGGGAAAAGACCGCCGCCTTGCGTCGGTACGAGAAACTCAAGCAGCAATACGAACATTTGAAAGGTGAGACGCAGGCAAAGCGGGAAACAGCAGTCCAGCGAAAAAAAAACATGTCCAAGAAAAAACTGGATAAAAAAGATTATGACACACGGGGGAGAATTGACGGACTCCGGTTGCGGGGAAAGGATGTCATCGGGGACGCGCTTGCGAAAAAAATGCAGAGCCGGGCGGAGCGAGCTCGCGCCGAGCTCGAAGCCGCGGCAAAAGAAAAACCGCGGTCCAGGAAGTCGGGAATTTCTATTGACGGCGCGGTGAGTTCACGCGACTATCTGGCGCGCCTGCCGGCGGGATGTTTCCCGTTGGGGGCCGGGCGGGCGGTGCGGCATCCTGATCTGATGATTACTCCCGGAGACCGTGTTGCCCTTGTCGGAGCGAACGGCAGCGGAAAAAGCACGCTGATCCGGGAGCTTTTTGCGCATGGCGGCATCCGAGCCGGTGAGACACTCCATATTCCCCAGGAATACGGTGAGGCGGAGCGACAGGCGCTTGCAGAACGGTTTGAGCTGATGAACAGCGGGGAGCTCGGCGATCTTCTTTCCCAGTTTTATCTCCTGAACGGCAAGGCCGACCAGGTGCACTCCCCGGAACTTCTGAGCCCGGGGGAATTCAGAAAACTTGCGTTTGCCGAAGGACTGTTCAGATCCTGCACCCTCATCATTCTTGATGAACCCACGAATCATCTCGATCTTCCCTCGCGTATGGCGATTGAGGAGGCTCTCGGAGAATATCCCGGCGCGCTTCTGGTGGTAAGTCATGACCGCACGTTTCGCGAGAAGCTTTGCAGCGTGTACTGGGAGATAGCGGGGGAGGAGCTGAGGATCCGGCTTTAACCGTAGACTTGATTTACACCGTTCTTGACAAGACTGTCCCTTTGGTATAAACCTGCTGGTAGCACTAGTTGCTAATAGCACATAAAAACGGACAACACAATGCAGGAACAAAATGATTTAATTGATACAATTCTGGATATTGGTCGGGAGTGTCTTCTTCAGCGGCAGGGAATGTCGTTTGAGGCTGATGTTTCCCAGGTTGATTTTGCAGTTATTGATGTTCTCAAGAAAGGGGAAAAAACTTCGTGCAAGGAGTTGGCGGAATCGATGGGTCTTTCAACGTCACGATGCAGCCGGATAATAGATCGTCTCTTGCAAAAAGGATATGTGGCGCGTAATCAGAGTGCTGATGACCGAAGGGCGGTTGAAGTTTCATTAACGGAAAAAGGACTCGTGCTTAAAAAAAATATCGGCAAACTCAAGAAGCAATGTGAAAAAAGAATTCTGGGTGTAATGGATCCGGAAGAAATCAAAATAGTGGAACAGGGAATAACCATTCTGCGCAGATCATTGCGCACACGGCAAGAATAGGAATAGGAGTGTATTGATATGGTTGCAACAGTAAATGGGGATATGTGTACTGGCTGTAAAAGATGTCTGCGGGTATGTCCAATGAAGATTATCGAAATGCGAAATGGAAAGGCTTTTATCGGAAACGGTTGTGTCGGTTGCGGTGCTTGTGTTTCCGCCTGTCCGCGCGGAGCAATATCATTATAGGGAGTATGTCATGGAAAATGTTGTTATTGCTGGCAGTGGCCCTGCGGGGTTAACTGCCGCGATATATACGGCCCGGGCGGGGCTTGCTCCTCTGGTTGTTGAAGGATTCAGTCCGGGGGGCCAGTTGACCGTAACCACTGCGGTGGAAAATTTCCCAGGCCTTCTTGACCCCGTTTCAGGCTTCGATTTGATGGAAACGTTCCGTTTACAGGCCGAGCGCTTTGGTGTGCGATTCCAGCGGGGGACAATTGAGTCTGTGGAAAAGAGCGGCAAGGGTTTTATCCTTCATACCGATGAAGCAGATATTTTGGCAAAAGCTCTGGTAATAGCCACGGGGGCGGAAGCCCGGCGGCTGAGCGTGATGGGAGAACCAAAATTCTACGGGCGTGGTGTTTCCGGTTGTGCAACCTGCGATGGTCCCTTTTTTCGGGGAAAGCATGTTCTTGTTGTTGGCGGTGGAAATACGGCTATAGAGGATGCCGTGTATTTAAGTACTGTCGCTTCTCAGGTAACGATAGTGCATCGCCGGAATGAGTTTCGAGCTGATCATATAGAACTTGAACGTGCCCGTAAAATACCTTCCATCAAATGGAAAACACCCTGGGTAATTGACGAAATAACCGGAGACAAGATTGTAGAAGGCGCGATATTACGTAACACTAAAACCGGCGAGACCGAGAGAATAGATTGCGCCGGGATATTTGTCGCGATAGGGCATACGCCAAAAACGGCACCCTTCGCCAATCTGGTGTTGCTGGATAGCGAGGGCTATATTCAGGTACAGCAAAAAACTACAGAAACAACAACCCCCGGAGTTTTTGCCTGTGGAGATGTGTGCGATCCCGTGTACCAGCAGGCCGTGGTTGCGGCTGGACAGGGGTGTATGGCCGCATTTGATGTGCAGAAATATCTGAGAAAGGAGCAATAGCGTGTTAAAGACACAATTAAAACATGTACAGACAAAAGAAGAGGCAACAAAGCTGATACATGAGAACCGGTTTGTCATTATCTGCTGTGGTCGTATGGGACCAATGTGCGTTCCGGTGTACAACATCATGAGCAAGCTCGAAAAAGAGTATCCTCATGTTGTTTTTACCGATATGGATTTTGATATTCCTGATGCCGAGTTCATTCAAACGCTTCCCGAGTGCAGTTCCTTTATGGGTTTGCCTTTTACGGTATACTTCCGTGACGGGAGCGTCGTGAAAGCTACGTCGAGCATTCAGACACGAGAACAAATGGTTTCCATTCTGGATACTGTGTTTAAGCCGGAATAACGGGAATGTCGCAATGGACAAAACTGACGGGGAGCCTGGATCCCTTTGGAAGAATCCTGTTTTATACGTCACTTTTCCTTTTTTTGCTTGTGTTGTATCAGGCCCGGGCTTTTTTAAGCTTACGTTTTATCTATCCTGGCGGGCCTATTCTTTCCCGCTTGCTGCAATTACGTTGGCAAGTGTTCAACTGTACCACTCCACCGGAGCGATTGTGTACAAGAATCTCATCATAATTACAATGGTGCTTCTTGCGATAACAGTCGGTCTGCTTGTTTTCTTTACCATTGCCCATATTGTAAAGAAAAATATTTGTATTGAAGAAGCATGAGGAGTAATGAAATGATTCATATCAGTAAAAATAAATGTGTGGGCTGTGGCCTGTGCGTTGACGAATGCGTTCATGGTTGTATTGAGTTGGTTGATGGAGTCGCGCGTAACAGAATGGATGGATGCCGACAGTGCAATGTATGTATCGGAGTTTGTCCGCAGACGGCGATCATGGATGTGGATGAGTCAATTATGGTTGCAATTGCTACTGATGACGGCAGGATGATTCAGGGTGAGGATCATTTTGGTATGGCGGAGCAGTATCAGGTTTGGTCGCTGGGAAATAATGAATCGGCGTATCTTGAAACACGGAACAATGTAAAATATGAAGAAGATGAGTCGATTAAGCACGGAGATCCCGGCAAGGCGAAGTCTACTGCCGAAACCCTGAAAAACATC
Source organism: uncultured Treponema sp. (assembly GCA_964626305.1). GTDB lineage: Bacteria > Spirochaetota > Spirochaetia > Treponematales > Treponemataceae > Teretinema. The sequence goes on from CAZVEL010000180.1 coordinate 11,686, forward strand.
GATGTGCTGGTAGGGAAACGTTTCGGACCGAACATTACAAGATTAAAAAACAAGTTTGTGTGTGCTGTTGTCCGCGGCGATACTTCCATTCATCAGGGACTCGAGATAATCGGGGAAAACATAAACGAGATACTTGAAGAGAAGAACGCAGCTGAAAAAAAAGGACTTGTTCTAAAATAAGGGTTCGTATTTCGTACCAGTATGCAGCCATGGCTTCGGCCATCAGGCCAGGGTAAACAGGCCGATGTAAAATCATCGCCGTGCGCTTACCATCCGAGTATTTCCTTCCGGTGTGCTTTGCCGATAATCGCGAGATTTTCCGCGAGCGATTTTTCCGGATCACTCCGGCTTCGTAGATCAATAGAAAAGCGGTTCATGGAAAAATGTTGAAAAAGGTAGACGGGCGGTGAGACGAGCTCCCCGGCGGGGTGTTGCTCCGACGCAGTACCATACGCTCCTGCGAGTTCGTCCGCATACACCGAGAACAAGCCTTTCTCGCGCAGTTCACCGTAGCCAACGAGCCAGAACGGGCAGCCGAGCGCCTGCTGGAGCGCGGCGGTTTCCCGGGCCATCCAGCGCTGGGTTTCGTCAAAGAGCGCGGCGAATTCTGCGGGTCCGTCTTTCAGAAGCCGGGCGAGCTGTTTGGTCTTTGCCGTATGTACAGGCGACTTGTTTAAAATAATGACGTGTTTGCGGAAATCGATTCCGAGTTCCGGGTTCTTTCTGAAAAAACCATCGCCGAGTTTTCCCGCCTGACCCACGAGGTATCGCCTGTTTTTGGTAAGCTGTTCATTTTTCCCCGGATTGTCGCCCACCACGATGAGACGGATATCGTCCGTTTGCCGGAGGGTGTCAAGCACGGTATTGTACACAATCGGTGTTTCAACCGGATAGTCGGGGGTGCCGTCGTCGCGGGCTGCCAGCTTTTGGAGCGAGGCAAGCCAGCCGTCAGTACCGCCGGTCGCTTTCTGCCAACGATCGCAGTGTTCGCGGAATTCTGTTCTGAACCGGGAGAAATTTTTCCATTGTGTGTTCGTCATGGGTGAAATATACCAGATTCCGGTCGCTTGGAGAACGCTGCAGGATTGTATAAATATGCAAAATTATTGTATTATTACAGAAAAGCCGCAAGTGTCATGATCAAAGGGGAAACATAATGCACGAAATACTGGAAAAGAAACAATTTTCCGAAGAAGTTTTTTATCTTCGCGTAACAGCGCCGGAGATTGCCCGTAACCGCAAGGCCGGACAGTTTGTTCTGGTGCAGATCGATATTGATTACGGAGAACGAATACCGCTTACTATTGCGGATGCGAATGGAGAAGAAGGCTGGATCGCGCTCGTCTTCCAGACGGTTGGCGCTACCACCCACAAACTCGCGCTCAAGAATGTGGGTGACTCGATCGAGGCGATCCTTGGACCGCTCGGAAAACCGACCCACATCGAAAAGAAAGGGACCGTGGTTTGTGTTGGCGGCGGTATCGGTGTCGCCCCGCTCTATCCGATAGTCAAGGCGCACAAGGCCGCCGGCAACAAGGTTATTACTATTATAGGCGCGCGTACCAAGGACCTCATCATCTTTGAAGAGGAAATGCGTGCCGCGTCCGACGAACTCATTGTGGTGACCGACGACGGTTCCTACGGACGCAAAGGGCTGGTTACCGAACCGCTCAAGGAGCTCTGTGAAAGTGCCGAACCGCCCAAAGAAGCGGTTGCCATCGGTCCGCCCATTATGATGAAGTTCTGTGCCGCGACCACAAAACCCTACGGTGTACATACGGTCGTTTCGCTCAACACCATCATGGTTGACGGAACCGGCATGTGCGGCGGCTGCCGCGTTACCGTTGGCGGAGAAACCAAATTCGTCTGTGTTGACGGACCGGAGTTCGACGGGCACAAGGTAGACTTTGAAAACATGATGATGCGCATGAAAGCATACAAAGAACAGGAAGACGCGGCCCATCACAAGTGTCACATGGAAATGGAAGCCGACCGCGTTGGTGATCCTGATAAGAAGGGAGGGGCTTGATGAGCCAAAAAACATATGAAGAACTTGCCCGCGAAGCGGAAAAGATATGGAGTGAAATAAAGGATAAAAAACTGTCTCCCAAGGACCGGATGGAAATTCCGGTTCAGGAGATGCCCGCACGCGATCCCGTAAAACGGGCGCGTGAAATGGGCGAAGTCGCGCTTGGCTACACCGAAGAGGCGGCACGCGTTGAAGCAGCCCGTTGTCTCGGCTGCAAGAACCGTCCCTGTGTGGCGGCCTGCCCGGTCGGGGTTCCCATTCCGGAGTTTATTGCCTGCATTCAGGATGGCGACTACGCAAAATCCGTTGCGACCATAAAGATGGCCAATCTGCTTCCGGCCATCTGCGGCCGGGTTTGTCCGCAGGAGAAACAGTGCCAGAGTGCGTGTACTCTCGGAAAGTCTCTCAAAACCGTGGACAAGGCGGTCGCGATCGGCCGGCTTGAACGCTTTGTCGCGGACTGGGAACGCGAAAACGGGCTCATCAAGCCGCCGGCGGTAGCCGCTGCGACCGGCAAAAAAGTTGCCGTTATCGGCTCCGGCCCTGCCGGACTCACCGTTGCCGCGGATGTTCGGCGCGAAGGTCATGACGTGACCATATTCGAGGCTTTCCACAAGACTGGCGGTGTCATGGTGTATGGCATTCCCGAGTTCCGCCTTCCGAAGGCGATTGTCGCCAAGGAAGTGGAAACACTCAAGGCAATGGGCGTTACCTTCCGGACCAACTTCCTCGTTGGCCGTACCGAAACCATTTACGACCTTCTAGACCGGGAAGGCTTCGACGCTGCCTTTATCGGTACCGGCGCCGGGCTTCCCAAATTCATGAACATAGAGGGTGAAAATCTCATCGGTGTATTCAGTGCGAACGAATACCTTACCCGGGCAAACCTCATGAAGGCGTTTGATACCGAAAAGGCGGACACCCCCCTCTATCCGGCAAAGACTGTGGCTGTTGTCGGCGGCGGAAACGTTGCCATGGACGCATGCCGTATGGCTTTGCGTCTGGGCGCGGAAAAGGTGTACTGCATCTACCGCCGTACCCGGACCGAAATGCCGGCCCGTGCGGAAGAAGTGATGCATGCCGACGAGGAAGGCGTTGAATTCTGCTTCCTGCAGAATCCCACCCGGATTCTCGGAGACGATACCGGCCGTGTTCGCGCGGTTGAAGTTCTCGACTATGAGCTCGGTGAACCTGACGAGTCTGGACGGCGCCGTCCGGTTGCCAAACCCGGTACTGAGCACGAGATTCCGGTTGATGCTATGATCATCGCGCTCGGAAACGAGTCGAACCCCCTCATGGCCCAGACCACCGAAGGGCTCACCGTTACCGACCGCGGAAACATTGTGGTAGACGACAAGCAGCGGACCAGTCTCAAAAAGGTCTGGGCCGGCGGCGATATCGTCCTGGGAGCGGCAACCGTCATTCTCGCCATGGGCGAGGGACGTAAAGCCGCTGCGAACATCAATGCGTATCTTGCCGGTGATGAGCCGGATGTGGAGGACTGATGGCCGTACGCGAGTTTTCGCTTTCCACTGCGCGTGAGGACTTTGTGAACATAACCCGGCAGGTTGCCGAAGCAGTCCGTGACAGCGGGGTTACCGATGGGGTGTGCACGGTATTCTGCCCGCATACCACGGCGGCGATTACCATCAATGAAAACGCCGACCCCGACGTTGTGCACGATCTGTTGTTTGCCCTCGGAGAAACCTGTCCTGACCGGCCGGAGTTCCGGCATATGGAAGGAAACTCCGCCGCGCATCTCCGGTCGAGCCTTGTTGGCGCGAGCGAACAGGTTATCATTACCGGGGGAAAGCTTCTTCTGGGAACCTGGCAGGGGATTTACTTCTGCGAGTTCGACGGACCGCGCTCAAGGCGGTTTTACGTGCAGGTAACATGAAAAAAGGCGGCCGTTTGGCCGCCCTTTTTTTCCAACAATATTGGCAGCAGTTACTTCTTGATCGCCTTGAGGACGGTGTCCTTGGGAAGTTCCTTCGTACAGAAGAACCAGTCATAACACTTGAGGTCCTTTGCTTCCATGCGTTCTTTCGCGACACCGCAGGAGCCGGCGGTCGGGACAATAACTTCATCTCCGGGGCGCCAGTCGGCCGGAGTCGCGACGGAGAACTCGTCCGCAGTTTTGAGGGCCTGGATTACCCGGACAAATTCGTCAAAATTGCGCCCCATGCTCAAAGGATAGTAAATCATGGTGCGGATAACACCTTCGGGGTCAATGATGAATGCAGCACGGACAGCCTTTGTGTTGCTTTCACCAGGCTGGATCATGCCGTAGAGTTTTGCCACTTCCATGGTGATGTCTTCGATGAGCGGGAATTTGACTTCTATATCTTTCATTCCCTTGTATTCAATCTTGTCCTTGATGGTGCGGAGCCAGGCGATGTGACTGTACAGGCCGTCTACGGAAAGTCCGACGAGTTTGCAGTTGAGTTCCTCGAACTGTTTTGCCATGCTGGCAAAAGTCATGAACTCCGAGGTACATACCGGGGTAAAGTCAGCGGGGTGGCTGAAGAGAATAACCCAGGATCCTTTGTACTGCTCAGGGAATTTGATTTCTCCCTGAGTGGTTACCGCCTTGAACGAAGGCGCCTTTTCTCCGATACGGGGTAGGGTGTGAACGGTCTGTGTGGTGTTTTCCATAATAATCTCCTTACAAAAATATGATTCGTTTCCTCTGAAACGTAGTAGTGCTTGCCGGTATACCTGCAAGTTTCGTGCCAAGGCATGAAAAATGCAAATCTTTCTGGTATGTACGGCGTCAAGTTGTTGTATTGTAAAGAAATCGGCTATTTTGAAGGTTCCGGTTCGGAATATACCTCCTTGCCGGGCGTGGATTGTGGTGATTGTATGCTTGCTTAACACCGATATATCGGTTATAGTAATACCGATATGTCGTTATACACCGAATATTCGTTGTCCCAGTCGGCAACCATGAGCATTGTTCTCGAGGCGCTTCACGAGCTTGTTGACTATGAGCTCGCGGTAGTACTCGATTTTGACGGCGAGGATACCCTGTCTGTCCATACTGCGACCGGTCCGCTTTCCGGCCCCGCGTTCAAAGAGTTCTCCCTCTCACTTACAAAACGACCGGATATCCGCCGTCTTCTGGAAGCGGAAAAGCCGCATTTGTTTGCGGAAGACGAGTCGCATATAGACACCTACGAAAAAATTCTCGACTTGCCCGATGCCCATTCGTGCATGGTTTCCCCGCTCATTGCCGGCGGGGAAGTGATCGGGTTGTTGACCCTGGACCACCGGAGCTGCGGTATCTTTTCACGCGAAATTCTCAATTTTATTGGAGTCATTTCCCGGCTCATTGCCATTGCCCTGCAGCAGGCCCGGCGGGAAGCGGATCTGCAGGATGTAACCGCACGGCTCGCCGGGGAAAGGAACCGGCTTCTTTCTTCCAAAGCGGATGCATACCGTTCCTTCGCCGGGGAATCACCGGCATGGAAGGCGGTTGTTGATATGTTGACGCTGGTGTCCGCGACCTCGTCTCCCGTGCTCATTCTGGGAGAAACTGGTACCGGCAAGGAGGAAGCGGCCCGGCTCATTCACCGGCTTTCACCGCGAAGCGACGGCCCTTTTGTCGCGGTGAACTGTTCCGCCCTGCCGGCAACGCTTGCGGAAAGTGAATTGTTCGGGCATGAGAAGGGCGCGTTTACGGGCGCACAGGCGCTCCGAAAAGGGCGCTTTGAACTCGCGAACGGCGGAACCCTCTTCCTTGACGAAGCCGGTGACCTGCCGCAGGAGATTCAACCGAAACTCCTCAGGGTTTTGCAGGAAGGACTTTTCGAGCGGGTCGGCGGCGAGCGGTCGGTTCATGTTGATGTGCGGATTGTCGCGGCGACAAACGCCGATCTTTCAAAGGCGGTCGCGGACGGCCGGTTCCGGGAGGATCTCTTTTACCGGCTTTCAGTATTCCCGGTGTCGCTGCCCCCGCTTCGTGAACGCGGAAACGATGTGCTTCTGCTCGCGGAGTTTTTCGCGCGCCGCCTCAGGGAAGAACCGGGCTGGGAAAACCTGTCGTTTTCCGCCGACGCCCTCGACATGCTCCTG
>CAZVEL010000181.1:0-1831 GCA_964626305.1 uncultured Treponema sp.
GCCTTGATGGACCGAAATTTCCTGAATGTACTCTTGAAAGCCGCAAGGAACACGCAGCCGTTTTTTTGGCACGCCGTATCATGAAAGCACCGTCGGGCACTATTACCGTGGTTGCGACCGGACCGTTGTCAAACATTGCCATGGCGCTTCTCCTGGAACCGTCCATAGCGAAGAGAATGCGCGAGCTTGTCATCATGGGCGGCGCGGTCGGGTGGGGGAATATTACACCCGCGGCGGAATTCAATTCCTATGCCGATCCGGAGGCTGCCCGTATTGTATACTCGAGTGGAGCTCCCATTACGATCATACCCCTCGATGTAACTCGTACGGTTACACTGACCAAGGAGCGTCTGGCCCATCTTTCCCGTATTCCGGGTAAAGCCACCGAGCTTTTTACGGCAAGTATGACCTGCTATTCTGCTGCCTGTTCAAAATATATCGGTGAAAGCGCTTCCATGCATGATCCCTGTTGCATCGGCTGGCTCGAGGATCCGGGTATGTTTACTACCGATAGAAAGTTTATTGCGGTTGAAACTGAAGGCTCGTTAACAAGGGGTGCTACGGTAGTGGATCATACGGGTGTGCTTAAAAAGAAGCCAAACGCCCGTATTGCCCTTACAATCGACGCACAACGGTTCTGGAATCTTCTCGAAGCAGCGCTTCAACGGTATCAAACGTTGGCATAGCACCCTGTGCACCGTCTCCGGTTACCGAGATGGCCGCGGCCGCGTTTGCGAATCTGAGTGTTTCTGCTACAGGCAGTTCCATACCGAGTCCTGTGGCAAAAGCCGCGTTAAATACATCTCCCGCTGCGGTGGTATCCCGTGCTTCCACCCTGAATGCCGGGCAAAAAAATTCGTCTTTTTCATCGAAATACCAGCCTCCGGTAGAACCGGCCTTGATGATCACGGCTCGTGTTCCCATTTTGCGGATTTTATCCGCCGCGGACCGGGCGGTACGGTCCGAATCGGGAAAGATACCGGTAAAGGAGCGGGTTTCACTCTGGTTCGGTGTTACGGCATCGATCAGCGGCCACAGGCCGGTACCAAGGGGTCTTGCCGGCGCGGGATCCAGCATGATGAAGCAGCCGGTTCCTGCCAGGGTCTCAACAATTTTGGTAACAGCAGGAAGTGGAATTTCAAGCTGGAGAAGGCAGCACAGGTGCACGGGGTCTCCTGAATCGGCAAGCATGCTTTCCGCTGTTTGTGTGGCCCAATCGGTCGTGCACCAGCCGTTTGCCCCCGGAACCACCACGATGCGGTTGGTCGCATCATCGTCAATTTCTATGTATGCCATACCGGTATGGGTATCTGCCGTGTCTACGAGGCTTGTATCTACTCCGTTTGACGCAAGATTACCCCGTGCCCGTTGTCCGTCATTATCGTCTCCCTTTTTTCCGGCAAAGTATACTTTTTTACCAGTTCCGGAAATCAGGCGGCCCAGGGCAACTGCCTGGTTCGCGCCCTTGCCCCCGAAGGCACGTGAAAAGGATGATCCGGTTACGGTTTCGCCAGGGGCGGGCAAGGTACGTACCCGGATGTTGTAGTCAATGTTGATGCTGCCGGCAACGAGGAATGTGTTAAGCATGGCGTAGAACTCCTTTCTCTTGAGTTATCGCAGGAAAGCAATTATACTTGTTATTGTGGGCGTGGTGTTCTGCCGCGTCAAGACAAATCAGGAGGCTTTATGAAAAAGATACTGGCGTTTGCGCTTGTTGCGCTCATGGCATTTTCCCTCTTTGCGGCCGGTGGTCAGGATGCTGCGGCGAATGACGACAGTCCAACTATCCGGCTCATTACCGACGCTACCGGTATTGATGACAAATCATTCA
>CAZVEL010000182.1:0-3637 GCA_964626305.1 uncultured Treponema sp.
AATGACATTTTCTCGACCATCGAACGCGAAGGATGTGAATGTGTCGTTCCGGATCTGGCGGACTTTCTCTTTTATTCGTTTGTAAACGGTGTCTACAAACACCGTAAGCTGGCCTTTCCGAAAAAAACCGAACGGAACGCCCATCTCTACGTCTGGCTTCTGGAACGGTACCGCACGCAGATCAAGAAATCCCTCGAACGGAGCCGGCGGTTTATCCCGCCCGAGTCCATTTACAAACTTCAGGAAGGCGTGGGGGACATTGTTTCACTCGGGAACATGACCGGGGAGGGTTGGTTCCTCACCGCCGAGATGATCGAACTTATCCATTCCGGCGTTCCGAGTATCGCCTGCGTACAGCCGTTTGCCTGTCTGCCCAACCATGTTACCGGAAAGGGCGTGATCAAGGAACTGCGCCACCGGTTCCCGGAAGCGAACATCGCTGCGATCGATTATGATCCCGGAGCGAGCGAAGTAAACCAGCTGAACCGCCTCAAGCTTCTTCTCGCGAACGCGCCGCTCGGATCCCATCCGGACGAAACAAAGCTCACGGGCGATCGCTAGTCAAGCGTCGGGCGATTTTTGCCGACAATCGTAGTGGTATGAACCAGATTAACCGCTCCGTTTTGTCAGTATTCCTGTTTTTCCTCGTCACCGCAGCCGTTTTTTCCCGGGATGCGGGGAATCCTCCCGAAGGGTTTCTCGAAACCGCTGAAGTGCGGGAAAATCTTTTTGCAGACTGGCTGTCTACCGGACATTCTCCGCTCATCTCTCTTGCTTCGGATGAAACAACCGACCGCTACGGACGCGTTTTCACGGTTCGGCGTAAACGGGACGAAGCCAGTGGTCATCTGGCGGTGAGTATTCAGGCCGCAGGAGCAAAAGGTGTTCAGGGCAGATGGGTCTTGTACCGCAGTTTCTCGAACAACCTTCCCCGTGAAATACGTTTGTATCCTCTGGACAATCCTGCAGTCTGGGTTTCTCTTTTCCCGGGAGATTCGGGTCCTGAATCAGGCAAATCGCGGCTTGATTTGATGCTGTACGGTTCTTCGGTGGTTTCGGGTGTTCCCGTCGGGGTCCCGCTTATCCGGCTTTATACAATGTCGTTTCAGGACATCATGCTCATGACCCGCGCGCTTGTTCCCTGGGAAGTTCTTGAATTTTATCCCGATGACTATGAATCACTCCGGTCGGCGGTGGAAATTATCCGGGATCGTCTGTCGTCCCTGGTCTATCTTGATGATGGTGCCTTTGATCATGACGGTCGACCGGTCTATATCCGGGACGGATCCCTTCAGGATCCCGCGGAGGTTCTGACTGCGCTTGCGCCTGGGCAGAATCCGGAAAATATTGCCGGCGGAGTGAACTGTTCGGGATTTGCCAAGTGGGTTATTGACGGTATCGTGTATCCGGAAGCCGGTTCCCGGCTCTTCATTGAACCGCTCAAAAAACCGACAGATTCTCCTGAGACCCATTTTACCGAACCATACAGGGAATCCCGCGATGTCTTTTTTGCCCTTGACTGGACCCGACAGCTTGCCAGTGCCGTTGTCTCGCTTGGCGGCCGAGGAACCGTCCTTCCCGCGGAATCCGGTGTTGATATAACGGCGGATCCTTTTCCGGGTATTGCCCGGTACGTTCCCGGGGTCGGGTATCAGTCCGATGCACTGAAATCCCTGTTATACTGGCTTTCCATTCATGAGCCGGGGCATATGTATCTCGCAGCAATAAGCCGGGAGCGGGGCGATCCACCGCTTCGCCAGTATCATCATATTGCCGTTTTGTTGCCGTATTTTACCGAAGACGGTCAATTTACGGTAACGGTCTTCGAAAGCGCTATGGAAACACCGTTTTCACAGTTTGTCTCCAGGAACAAAGATGCGTATATTCATCTGGTACGGGTACGTTGCCCGGAAAAGGGACGTTTTAATCCATAAAAACGTGTTACCTTTACGGGATACCCGGTATTTACCGGTTTGAGGTACGTTTCTGTTTATGAATACTGTTCGTGTTGTAACCACAGTTCTTTTCCTCGTTATTACCGGCGGAGTTCTGAGTTCAGAATCCGCCTTGCGTGAAATTTTCGAACAGGCCCAAACCGCCTCTTCACCATCTGAATCCATACGGATTCTGGAAAAGGGATTGCCGGACACGGGTGAATGGCGGTTCTTGTTTCTCATGGAGATTACCCGGCAGAACGGAAATCTTGATGACTGGCCGGCCGCGCTTGCCGCGGTGAGTCGTATCACGCCCGGGATGGTTCCCGCGATCCACGCCGACCGTTATACCTACTGGCTTGGACTCGCACGGGAAAAAACCGGTGACACCGCTGCTGCCCAAAAGACGTATCATGACCGTATTTTCCATTCAGAAGCCCGTGAACCTCTCCTCTATCTGGGATATCTGCGGCTTTCGTCTTCCGGGGCTGAAAAAACGCTTGCCCGTATGGACGAGATGCTGCCTGATCTCCGGGAGACTGATCCGGATTCCTGGCTTCTGTCCCGGTATCTCGGAGGACTTGTCGCGGTCCGTGAAGGGCAGTGGGCTTTCGCGGCGGATGTGTTTTCCCGCTTCCTGGACGAACGTGAGAAAGCTCCGGAAGAATACCTTGGCTGGGCGTCCTTTTATCATGGCTGGAGTTTGTACCGGACCGGAACATGGGAACCGGCGTACGCCGCCCTTTCCCGTTTTCTTGACCGTTTCCCGGACCATGAGCGTGTCTGGCAGGCATCCACCGCCGCCGCCTTTTGCGCCATGCAGACCGGCCGGGATCCGCTCCGGCATGCGGACCGGGCTGTTTCCCGCGCACCGACTCCTCGTGACCGTGCTGAGGGTCTTCTTTTCAAGGCGTCCATGCTTCTGGACAAAGGAGATACCGCCGGAGCGACGAAAATACTTTTATCTGTAGCCGACGGTAGTGCGACATCGGGTCAAACCATATTTTCGCCGCGTGCGCGATTCATGCTGGCGGACACCGCATTCTCGAAACGGGATTTTACTGAGGCCGAAAAACACTGGTTGGCCGTGTATCGTGATTTCCCTGACAGTCCCCTCGCTGAGGAATCCCTCTTCCGTGCGGGGGAACAGTGGTATTTACAGGGAAAGGCGGACCGCGCGGTGGAGCTTTTCACCCGGTACCGGCAAAATCATCCGAACGGGAAATATACCGACCTCGTGCTTAAAAATGGCGGAGAGGCCCTTGTTTCCTCGGGACAATCCGACCTCGCCATCCTGTGGTGGGAATCATTCATAACCCGTTTTCCCAAAAGTCCGCTCATGCCCCGTGTTTTGAATGATCTTGTTTCCGTTTACCGAGATTCCGGCGATTATGCCGCCGCGCTCCGGATGGCGAGAACCTATAAGAATGACTATCCCCGCGAGGCAGAAGCCGACCGGATAGATTCTGAAATACAGACACTGGAACTGTTACACCGGGGAGCTGCTCCCGATACGGCGGCGGTTGCGGTTGAATATCGTAATCTCGGCGGAGCCCAAACAAGCGAAGGCCGGTCCCGCGCACTCGAACTGGCCCGGATGTATCTGGCTGATGCAGGCCGCCGCAAGGAAGGGCGGCGTGTTCTGGAAGAAATCACGGCAACGCTTCCCCGCAATACGTCCATGCTGTCCCACAAGGACCGTG
>CAZVEL010000183.1:0-2628 GCA_964626305.1 uncultured Treponema sp.
CCGTGTATTATTACCTCTGTTATGAACTGGCACGCCATGTACCATCCGTTTCACCGTCCGATGGAACGGCCTTTCTCAGCCGTGGCTTCAAGTATTTGCAGATGCGGGCAAAGGAAATAACCGACAACAATCTTCGGGAACAGTATTTGAGAAATCCGGTCTGGAACAATCGTCTTTTCCGGGCAGCACAGGAAAACATGCTCATCTGAAGCGAACGGGTGTAATCTTGACTTTTTTTTGTTGCTTTGGTATTCTGCCCTTCGTTGCGGCGGCATAGCTCAGTTGGTAGAGCATACGGCTCATATCCGTCAGGTCATAGGTTCAAGTCCTATTGCCGCTAACAAAACCCGAAAGAGAACTTCTTTCGGGTTTTTTTTTGAGTGGTTTGGAAAAAACCGGCTTATTACATGTCAAATTCCTTTAAAATATGAATTTTCCCCCGAAAAGGTTTGACGAATTGTACGTTTAGGGGTGAAAATGGTTCCAATTACATAATGGAAGGTGAGTAGATGAAAATCAAAGTATTTGCGTTCACTATCATGGTAGTATCGTCAGTTTCCCTTTTTGCCTTTGGTCGCGGCGAAGTTGAAACCAGGAAGGTTGATGATCTCGAAGGATTCAAAGAATCGGTTGATATCAACGACAAGAAAACAGGGAAATACAATTTCCTGATCAGGGCCAAAGACAAGGGCGGCAATACCGCAATTGAAGGGCCTCATAATATTTATATTGATCCTGAATCTGATCTGCCCATAATCAATATCATCAATCCCAGAAACAACATGCGTATCCCCGGAAATTTGAACATTGTGGGAACCTGTGTTGATGACGATGCCGTTGACTACATTGAGCTCATGTTTAACGATGATGAGACAACCATTGTCCGTGCCGAAGGAGCTGAGTTCTGGTCGTACTATCTTGATACCGCAACACTTGATGATAATCTGTATGCCATTACCGCCTGGGGTGTTGATATTAACGGCCTTAAAGGCAAGCCCATGCGGGTTGAGTGGAATCTTGATCGAAAAAAACCCGAGCTGACAGTTGAGAGCCACCGGATTGGTGCTCTGGTCAGCGGAAAAATTAGCCTGGAGGGAACAGTTACTGACGGGAACGGGATTGAAAAGCTGCATTATTCCCTTGATGAGGGCGCAACCTATGAACCGGTGAAAATTAAAAAGGACAAAGACGATCCCGCCGCCCAGTTCTCACTGCCGGTCGAGACAACAAACTTTGAAGATGGTCCAGCCGTAATCTGGTTCAAAGCAACCGACACACAGGGCACGGAAGGTGTTCACTCGTATCTCATGCATGTGGACAATACCGCTCCAGAAGTGGAAATTGTGTATCCGCTTTCTGATGAAGCCGTTAACGGTATATTTACCGTATCCGGATATGCGCAGGATGTTGTGGGCCTTGAGTCGTTGTCATGGGCCTTTAACGGTGAACAGGGAGAATTCGACCTGACCGTGGGAAATCCCTGGTGGGTAAAAACGTTTGATATCCGTGGACTGAAAACCCGCTCTGAAGATCTGGTGATACGGGCCGTTGATGTTTCGGGTAACGTTACAGAGGTTAAACGCAAGCTTCAGGTCGACCAGGACGCGGATTTACCGGTCGTTACCCTGGTTGATCCGGTTGAAGACGCTGTTTTCCTGGGAAACAGAATCGCCTTGAGCGGTCTTGTTGCTGATGACGATGGTGTGGAAAGCGTCTTTTATTCCCTTGACGAGGAAGAACCGGTTGAAACCAAATCGACCGGAGCCTTTCAATTTTATATTTCCGATGTTGAACCGGGGCCGCATTCCCTTGAAATCTGGGCAAAAGACAGCACCGGAGTTATTGGACCGAGAGTTGGTGTAGAGAATATTGTTGTAGCTGGCGAGAAGCCGATGCTTGAGCTTGTAACGGTTACAACCGGCAACGATGATGACGCGGCAAACGAGTATAGCTCGGGAATTGAGATCCATCCTGAGGCTGAATCACGGTTGTCCTTGCGGGTGGATTCACCCAGTGCGCTTGAATCAATTTCCTGGACGATCGGAGCGAGTGCCACAGAAGAAGAAACATTTTCGTCGCGCAGCGTTGTCGGCGGCGAATATACGCATGAAATCGATTTTCCTGCGGATGCCGGATATGGCCAGATTGCAATACACATAACGGCAACCGATATACATGGACGGGTTGGGGTTCTTGATGATGTGGTTAAGGTAACGGATCTTTCCGTTCCCCGCGGGGAGCCGGGACTCGTTTTCCCGGACAGCCGCATACAGGAAGATGGAACCGTTGTGCTTGATCCACGGTATCCGGTTTCCGGATACCTGCGCGGGGCAACGGTGGATGAAGCGCGTCTTACCAAAGAAAGTTCCGTTGTACAGCTGGTACAGGATGGTAATTCACTTCGTCTGGAAAGTGGCCCGGAGCCCGGAACAATAGAAGATGTTGTGGTGGAAGTAACAACCGATCGCGGGTTTACCTACCGTTCACGGAGTTTTACCTTTGTAAATCCGGATCCGGTTACGGCGGCGACAACACCGATTGTCCGGCTTGCTTCGGTGAATGGAGCCACCTGGACCTCCGGTATGCCGGTCGAGATCTCTCTGGATGACCGGAAGGGTCCCGAGATCA
>CAZVEL010000184.1:0-8228 GCA_964626305.1 uncultured Treponema sp.
ACCCTGTCCAGTGTTTTGCGAACATCCGTATCGTTCATCATGGTAACACGTGAGATGATTCGGCTTTGCCGGTTTTCGTCTCCGGGAATAAACGGACGAAGCAAAACCCGTGAAAGGAAGGGAGTCAACAGATTCGGTAAACGGGTAACAACCGGTTTTTTCAAAACGTTATTCCTCTATGGTTTCAGTATAGTGCATTTTGCCCTGTTCGGCGTGGAAGCCATGCATGGCAAGTACCGAAAGGAGCCAGGCGAGTGTAGATTCCGCCCCCTGATTCAAATTGGGACCATCCGGGGTGAGTCCGTCGCGGCAGCCACCAGTCGCGTAATCATATAATGGTTCATTCAGATCATTTTGTCCGAGGAACCAGTTGAACGCCGCCTGGGCAGCATTGTGGTATTTGTCCCGGAGCGTCATGCGGAATGCCAAAAGACATGCTTCGAGCATTGCCTGTGCTTCTATCGGCTGTTGATCAAAACAGGGTTTCGATCCTCCGCGTACAAACCAGCCATCATTTCCGATGGCGGAATAGTGGTTGTTCGTTACTTGCAGGTCTATGAGCCAATCGAGCACCTGCAAACCAAGCTCGGTCATCTCAGGACGTATTTCCCATTGTCCGGAAAGAAGGAGTGCCTGGGGAATCTTGGCATTTGCGTAGGAAAGGGTATCTTCAAACCAGGGCCAATCCGCTTCCGGTGTTTTTGGGAAGAATTTGTAGAGACGGTCCGCAAGCATGCCACGCACCCGGCGAACTTCGGTGTCTCCAGAGAAGCGAGCAAGATAGGCATGTATCCCCACAAGTGCAAAGGCAATTGACCGGGGATAGGACAGAGAGGAATGAAGCGGCAGAGCCTGATGAAAGAGGCGGGTGGCAAGAGCGGTACAGCCCTTGTCCTTTGACAGGGCAGAACAGACACCGAGCGCCCAGATGGTTCGTCCCTGGCTGTCTTCCGACCCCTTCTCCTCAAGCCATTTCCGGTCAAAACTCATGAAATTCCGGAACCAGCCGTTCTCTTCATTCCAGGCATGCTGGATAAAGGAAAGATATTTCTTTTGCAAATTGATAAGCGGTTTCGATTCCGAGGACTGCAACGCTGCCATAACCGAAACAATCAGCGCGCGCGCGTTATCATCGATGCAGTATCCGTGCGCATACTCCGGAACCGAGTACGTGGCATGCTGGAGGATGCCGGTATCGTCGGACATGGTGAAAAGATGACCGAGATTTAAATCCGGAACACTTGTCTGTTCCGTACCGAGCGGTTCCGGGAAGGTCCACACACGGGGCTGTTCCTGCCGTTCGATGCGAATTTCGTCAAAGATACCCAAATAATCCGCGGCAACATTTTTCCACAAGGCGCCTCGGGAGAAATCCCAGGCGTTTTTTACGATGCCATTCCGGAGCTTGTCGTCTGCGAGAAGACGGTTTACTGAATCAGAGAGAGCTTTCGAATCATGGAAATCGACCAGAACGCCCCGGTCATCCGCAAGCATCTCCTCCGCGTACCAGTAGGGTGTGGAAACAACCGGCTTTCCCGCTCCCATGGCATAAGCAAGGGTCCCGGAAACTGCCTGTGCGGCATGAAGATACGGTGTTACATATACATCGGTGGCACCGAGAAAGTCGCAGAGCTCGCTAAACTCTACAAAACGGTTATAGAAAATGATGTTTTTTTCCACCCCGAGTTTTCGGGCAAGACGTTCAAGACCCTGCCGGTATTCTTCTCCGCTATGAAGTTTTACGTGGGGATGGGTAGCCCCCACCACGATGTAGACCGCATCAGGATTCTTTTCCACGATTGCCGGGAGTGCGTTGATCATTACCTCGATTCCCTTGTTTGGAGATAGAAGACCGAACGTCAGTATAACTTTCTTGGACTGGACTCCGAAGCGTTTCTTGTATACGGATGATTTCACGAAAGGCATGTCCGGGATACCATGGTGTACGAAACGGATCTTTTCTTCCGGAACACCGTACACACCCATGAGCAGTTCCCGTGACTTTTTGGACATGACTACAAGCCGGGAAGAAAGATCGGCAATGGTAAGTAACACCTTCCGCTGATCACGGGTTGGTTCCTGCAATACTGTATGTAATGTTGATACAATGGGCATGCGCAGGTTTTTCAGGAGGTTTATGATGTAGCTTCCTGACTCTCCACCGTAAATACCATATTCATGCTGAAGCGAGACCGCGTCGGGAGATTTGATGTTCAGGTAGTCCGCCGCGAGACGATAGTCCGCCGGTTCATTCTGGCTGATTTCAAAACGGACTTCGCGAGGGTAATCATACCCTTCGGGCTGATCATTCATGGCAAGCGCCCAGCATTCGGCATTGGTGTGGGTGTTGAGTGCTGTGGTAAGATCCGAGGTAAATGTTGCTATGCCGCATCGTCGCGGTACATAGTTTCCGATCATGGCAATAGATGCTGTAGTATCGATAATGACACCTCCGTGAAATTATGGTTTTCGTTAAGGTGTGAGAATGGAACGGCGGAAGATTGGTGCCGTTCGATATCTATAAGGTAGTCTCTTGGAAGGATGGTGTCAAGATTGGGGGAGTGCTACCAAAATTGTTGAAAAAATCCGCAGATTTCTTACGGAAATTCTCAACAAAATCGGATTTCTGGAGGAATCAGCTGTTAACGCGTTCCTGGTACTCGTTTGTTTCGGTGTTAACCATGATCCGTTCACCCTGTTTGATGAAAAGGGGAACGCGGACTACGAGTCCGGTTTCTGTCACAACCGGTTTGGTGGCGCCGGAAACGGTATCACCGCGGACATAGTTTTCACTTTCTGCTACTTCGAAGATCATCTTGGTGGGAATCTTCACATCAATGGACTCTTCTTCCCAGATGACGATGTCATATTCATCGCCTTCGCGGAGGTAGTTCTTCTTGTCTCCCACAACGTCTTCGGCAACCATGATCTGATCAAAGGATTCGATGTCCATGAATACGAAATTTTCACCGTCATTGTACTGGTACTGGGCCTTGTGTGTATCTACCGTGGCGTCTTCAACGTTGTCCTGTGTCTTGATTGTCTGGGTAAGCACTGAACCGTCACGGAGATTCTTCATTTTTACACGGGCAAAAGCTGAACCTTTGCCCGGATTGACGAATTCCCGTTCAACTACGAGATAGGGGGTTCCCTTTACCAAGAGGACTGTTCCTTTTGCGATGTCGCCGCCTCTAATCATGCTCTTTTTCTCCTGTTATCTTTCAACCCTGAGGTCTGTTTGCTGAGAAGTGAGTGTACCGGATTATCGGCTGTTTGGCTAGATCCGGTCAGTAAGAGGGAAGGGAATAACGCTGTCGAGGGATGTTTTGCCGGCGAGGAGCATGATGAGGCGATCGAGCCCCATCGCTGAACCGGAACAGCGCGGCATGCGGGCGCATACACGATCAAAATCGGTTACCGGCGGATGGGGTATTCGGGCGTGAGCCTGTTTTTTGCAGGTTTCATCTTCAATATATTGGCGGATCCGGTCCGCATTACGAAGTTCTGTGTAGCAATTTGCGAGTTCCACGCCACCTGCGTAGAGCTCCCACCGTTCCCGGGTATTCCAGAGGCTGCGCCGGCCGTCGGGATTTTCGATTGTTTCACTCTTTTCTGCTGCGAGGCAGGGAACGGCAGCAGGATAGTCCATGAGTGCTATTGGACGGTCACGGGGAAGGGCCGGTTCAACGGCATGTACCAGAATGAGTTCATACAGATCATCCCAGCTCCAGGTGGCAAGAGTTTCTTCGTCTCCAAGGTCAAGTCGGGCAGCCTGATGTGCAAGATCTGCCGGGGCCGGATTTCCGGAAAGCGGGAAGCCGGCAAAGGAGCGGAATGCATCGTCCATGGTTATCCGGATAAACGGTGGCCGGAGTCCGGTGGGTTCTTTCCCGTGGGTAAAAAGGGTATCCAGAAGGTGGATAAACAGTTCTTCTGTTCGATCGAGTGACTCATTGTAGTCAGCATCTACGGTGTAGTATTCGAGCATGGTGAACTCTGGACTATGAATTCTACCTACCGATTCAGCATTCCGGTAGCAATGGGAAATCTGGAACAGGGAAACGCCGTGATCGGCAAGGATCTGCTTGAGATAGATTTCGGGGGACGGTACGAGATACAGGGGAACGGCGGCATCCGTTCCTTCCTTCCAGGGCTTCCGGTATGCCGTTTTGAAAACTTCAAGACATGTTTCCGGGATGAGGCGGGGAGACAACGCCGGGGTATCAGTTTCGAGATAGCCATGTTCAATAAAGAATGAGCGAACCGTCTGCAGGCACAAAGCCCGGAATGCGAGCATTTCAAGATCCATGAAGGAAGTGTATCACAGCAGCTTCGGGGGAAAAAGAGTCGTGCTATCAAAATTGTTGAAACCTATTTGTCCGATAGTCGTATGCCGGCGGTAACGGACCGGGTCGGCATGGGATAACCGTCCATACTCATCCACTGTTCGTTCAGGAGATTCCTGCCATCAAGGAACAGTGATATGTGTTTGCCAGCATGAACGGTAATCCCGGCATCCAGTAGAAATATGCCGGGAAGTTTAGTCGCGTTCATGATGGTGGTATACCGCGCGCTTTCATACCGGGGAGCAATATGCCACCGGTATTGTTGCGTGGATTTCTCCATACGGATGGAAAAGCGGTGTTCGCTCTGATAGGGCATTCGCTTGCCGTCCGAGAAGCTAAAGGCTCCGGTAAGTGCGCGGGTAAACAGCCAGGCATAGTTAAGTGTGAGGGTAATACCGTCTTCCGGGGTGAATATCAACCGGTGCTCTGAGCCGATGTAGAGAGCCTTTCCCACATTTTCCGGGCTCCAGAGTCCGGCAGCAGCTTGCCAGATTATGGCATCCCGGTACCAGGTGGTGTACAGGGAATGTTCGCTCCGGAATTGTCCGGATGAAGCGCGAGAAACAAAAAGTTCCGCGCCCAGTGCGCTTTCATTTATGAGGTCGGGGTTTCCCTTCGCGGTGGAGTCACCTGCCCAGTAGAGGGCATTCATGTCCGGCATTTTAAGGGTTCGGAATATACGGAATCCTGTGGTGAATCCTCCACCGAAGGCCCGGGACAGTGTGAGTGAAGGCATGAGCCCTGGGGTATCAAGAGACGGAGAGATCATGAGCGAACAGTCAACCGAAGCGGTGAAATCGCGGGGAAGGTGCCAGTCTCCGCCGGATTCCAGGATGACAGTGTCTCGCCTTGCATCGCCGGTATTGCTTGAATCCAGGACATCGTGTTTCCAGATAGCATTGATCCGGACGTCGAGAGAGTCTGCAGGAAAAAATTTCCAGAAACTGCTTCCTTCGATGCTGTGCAGGATATGGCGGGATGTGGTCTCCGGTTCTTCCCATTCAAGGTGTGTAGCTCCATGAGAAACGGTAAACTGTGCCCAGATTGCCGGAGATAGAAACTGTTTTGCCGTGATCGAGACGGTTTCGCGTGACCGGAAATCTTCTTGTTCCCCGCCGACAACGGTTGTTATCGGGCCGGCCACATTTTTTTCGGCGTGGTAAAGAGAGACCGACGTGAACAGAGAGACGAGTGGAGTGATATCACTATCGGCCGTGATGGAGATGCCGCCGTCAACCATTTCGTTTCCGGTTCGTAGTACCGTGTTTCCTGTATTTTCAAAGGGAAATTGATTCTGTGCACGAGTCCCGAAGGCATTCAGACGAAACCGGACGGGGGTGCCGCTCCATCCGAGGGAGACATCAAGGCGCTGGGTGTCCATGAGGGAGTCCGTGATATCAGGCGGAAGCCAGGCAGTGTTTGAGAATCCTGTGGACCAGGTGAAGCCGGTTTCACGGATTTTCCGGGTGGTTATATCTACGGTGACTACAGCTGATCCCCCATAGCGAAGAGTAATGCTTTCGACTGAGTTTTTATCTATTGAAGTAAAATCAAAATCGCCGGATTGGGGGGATGATACGATTACCCCGTCGATACGAACCTGTATGCGGCTGGTAGATAGACCTCGCACAGAAAGCGCGTTTACGGTGCCATATCCGCCATGGCTGGTCATGCCAATTCCGGCGGTATCTGTGAGCAGGGTCACGAGATCCGGCCCGGTGCTCCGCTCAATCTCTTCACGGGTTACCCGAACAGTTCCCGGTTCAGGGTTTGACGCGGTAATGGTAATACCTGCGCCGTCCATGACCGATACATCGGTATCCGGAGTATTGGTACCCGGCATATCGTCGGAATACGCTCCTGCCGGGGTGAACAGAAACAGCGCAAGCGCGAGAGTTGCCGGACGAAACGCATGGAAAAACCGGATAGATGCTGTATGACGGAAGGTCTGTGAACACCGGATCTCCGAGAGCGGGTAATGCGATAAATTCCAATGGACCGTTGCTCGTTGTCCTGTCATTGCCTTTCGTATTCTCCATAATAACCGTAGTACCCATTATCAACCGTGTATTCGTCAAGGGCATCGTTAAGCGTTTCCATACCGTTGTTGTGGTCGCCTCCTGTTTTGTATGCGCTTGCCGAAGCCACCAGGGAGCCGGAGAGATTTTTCCAGTGAATGGCAACATAGGTGCCTTTATTTTTACCCCAAGTTCCCGGATTGGTTACAAGAATTATGAGGTAGTCCGAATCTGCATAATAGTCCGGAGTGTTCGCGACGGTTCCGGCAAAACTGATGTTGCGGTCTGCATCGTCGTACTGGACGTACTGGAACCCTTCGAGCGAATTACCGGAAAGCTCGAAGCCATCTCCGTAGGCAGACATCCAGTAGCCGACAAGACTGCTTTCAGTTGAGGATGTGGCAAGGTCACAGCCGGAAAGAAAAACGAGACATGCCGCGAGCGCGGCACCCATGATGCGGATACGGGAATTATTCATTGGTACTCCTCCGCGCCCTGTTCCACGAGAGCGCGAAAATGCGGGATTCGGCGCACCAAAGTCTCCTGGCTTACGGATGTCTGGATCGCGCGTAATAGCGCTGACGATCCTTCCGGGGCTGCTGCCTTCCCGTGCTTGTGCACAGTGGCTGAATAGCAACTCCTTTTCCGGTTACAGTTACGGGCTAGCGGAGGATTTACACCTCTCTTCCTTTGAAATGTGCCGTAAGATCACGATACTGGTTTTTAATGCCGGGGTCAACGGGAACGGGAGGACGGGCGACGGAACGGCCCTTTTTTGGTATACTGATTCAATATGGCAAATCCGGCACTTTTCCGCGTGATTGATCATGCGGTTCAAAGATATTCCATGATAGAAGAAGATGACCGCATTCTTGTGGGAGCTTCGGGAGGGAAGGACTCTACCGCGCTTGTAGAGTATTTCGCGTCGCGGCTGGTCAGACGAAGCGGCCCTCGCTTTACGGTGACTGCGTTACATATTGCAAGCGATATCGGCTCGCCGCTTGATTCCCGTCTCGCGGCCCGATTTGCCGAGTGGGACGTTCCCCTCGTAACAGAAGAAGTGAATGTAACCGGACGGCTTAAACCGGGGAATAAGATGAATTGCTGGTGGTGTTCCACGCAGCGGCGTACAGAACTCAACAATTTTGCCATGAAAGAAGGATTCAACAAGATAGCCCTCGGACATCATCTTGATGATATTCTTGAAACGTTGCTCATGAACGCGCTCGTGAAGGGTGAGCTTTCTACTATGCCGCCCCGGTTTACCTACAACAAGTATCCGGTCACAATAATCCGTCCGCTTTGCCTTGCAGATATTCCGATGATTGTACGGCATGCAACCGCTGAGGGCTATATCAGTTCTACCTGCACGTGTGCTTATCAGGAAAACTCGGGGCGAAAAAAAGCCCGCAGCAAGCTTGAGGCGCTCACAGGGGGGCGATATGCAGAAAAGAGGAAGCTCTTCGATGCGCTTTCAAATATAAAGAGCGGGTACCTGACGTAACTGCTACCAAAAATGTTGAAAAAATCTGGCTGAAAAAGCCGGAAATCTTAGCCATTCTGCCATGATTTACCCGATATACCTCTTTACGGGAGGTATATCATGCCACAGCTCTGCGGACGATTGTCCGCAGGACGATTGGCCGCCGGACGAGCTGTCCGCCGGCCGGAGTTCTGTCCAAATCCCAACTGCCCATTCCACACCCGGGAGCATGCCCGGAAAAGCCGCTGGTTCTACCGCCATGGCGCTTTCACCTCATTCGCACGCGGACGAACCCGGCGCTTCAGATGTAAACACTGCGGAAGGACCTGCTCTACTCAGACCTTCTCTATTCATTACTGGACGCACCTTTCCATCAATATC
>CAZVEL010000185.1:0-7894 GCA_964626305.1 uncultured Treponema sp.
CACAGTAGCAGCATTCCGGTCCGCCTGTGATAAATCCGGCGGAGAGTTTATTCCGGTCATCCTCAAAGACCATGATGCCATCATTTCATATTTTAACTATCAGCTCCCAGAAATAAAGATTCTCGACTTTGGAGACGGTGACTCCGCCGCGGTAAAGATAATGGAGGTAATCCATGCGGATCCATGGCTCCTTTTTGGCGGTATTATTGCCATAGTCCAGGACAATAAACAAAAAGTTGAAATGGAGAAAAAACGGGACCCTAACATTCTCCTGGTACTCCGCCAGCCGGACTTTGAGGCGAATACCGACCGCATCCTCCGCATTCTGACGCAAAACAAGCAATTCCTCTTTAACCGCGGCATGCAGCAGCAGATGAATACCAATGAAACCGGATCCTTTGTGAGCGATAATGACCCGATGGACATCCTTTTTTACTGCAATCTCATCACCAGCTACCTGTACAACACCAACCGTATCAATGACGAAGGCCGTGCCGGCGTACAGGGAGCACTCATGGAACTCCTGCTCAACGCAGTTGAACACGGTAATTGCAAGATCAGCTACGAAGAAAAAACTGAATGGCTTTCGGCAGGTAAAAACATGCTGGATCTAATTTCCCAGAAATGCAGCAATCCGGAAGCGAAAAACAAAAAAGTGTATATTTCATATGACATATCCAATCTTCGTACCCGTATTTCGGTTCGGGACGATGGTGAAGGCTTCGACTGGCGCAAACGGCTTGAAGGAGAACTGACCGCAGGGCTTCACGGCATGGGTATTAAACTCGCGGAGTCATTTGTGTCCTCAGTTTCCTACAATACGAAAGGCAATGAAGCCTCCTTTGAAATAGCGAACCAGCGGAACGCGACCAACACCATCCCGGTCATTATGCAAGAACAGCAGATTCTCAACTTTGAACACAAGCAGATCGTTTGCCGGGAGAACGAACCATCAAACGATTTGTTCTATATCCGTTCTGGAAAATACGCGGTATATGTGCAGCGAAAACTGGTTTCCGTTCTTACCACAAACGACATTTTTATTGGCGAAATGTCGTTTTTGCTGAATGACCGCCGGGCTGCGACCATTATGTCCATAGGGTCCGGATCTCTCGTAAAAATTCCCAAAATTGAATTCATCGGTCTGATCCGGCAGCATCCCCACTACGGGATATTTCTTTCCCGTCTTCTGGCTCAGCGTCTTGCACGAACGAACAACCAGACAGTACAAATCCAGAGCGAATTCAACCGGTTAAAACAGGAACTCGAAACCATGAAAACGCCGGGGATGTAGTATGCATCCCGTTGCGTCAGTCATACAGAACAAAGGAAGAGATCCCGGTACCGTATTTGTCTTCCCCTCGGAAATCGCGGCGCGGCTCTGGCTGGAAGCATCCCTGGACATTCTGGACGTTGGAAGCCTTCCGGCAGACCGATTCATCGCGTGGGACCGCTTCAAGGAAACCGCCGTACGATCCACTGTTGCCGGCAAGCAGCCCGTTTCGGGCCGATTGAGAAAACTGTATGCCCTCTCCTTCGCGAAACGCAACGCCTCGGCGCCCACGCCTCTCGTGCGCGAACTTATCCCGGCAGATTTCGCGGAATCAGGGCAGCTGTTTGCTTCCTGGATTGCCGGGCTCTTGCCGTCTCTCGCCCTCTGGGAGCAAAAAGCGTCCTCCGCCGCAGACCCTGAGGGACAGGACCTGCGCCTCCTCAAACAGGATTACACCAGATTTCTCGAATCACGGAACCTTTTTGAACCAGCCTGGCAAAAACCACCCCTTGTCGACACCGGAAAACACTACATCGTATTCTTTCCCGAGGCCATGGAAGACTTCCGCGAATACCATGCGCTCGTGGATTCCGCGCCCTTTATCGAAACGGTTTCGGTTGAAAAAGCCCTTTCACCGCGGCCCGGCAATGACCCCGAAGTTTCGCTCTTTTCCACAACACGCCAGGAACTTCGGTCGGTTGCCCTGGACATTGAAGAGCTTCTGGCAGCGGAAGTCCCGCCCGATTCAATCGCTGTCCACGTTCCGGATCTTGAGGCCGTATTTCCGTATCTTTCACGCGAACTGACCCTGCGGGGTATTCCTTTCGATTTACGAGCAGGAACAAAACTCACTGCACACCCGGCCGGGCGCCTTTTCCCCTTAATCCGGGACTGCACGGCGACCGGCTTTTCTTTCCCCACAGTAAAGGCCCTCATGTTGGACCAGCTCACCCCCTGGAAAGACCGCGAAAAAGCAGAAAGTCTCGTTGCATTCGGAATCGAAAACCATTGTCTTACTCCCTGGAGGGAAGACGGTAAACACATCGATGTGTGGAAAGCGGCATTTACCGAATCATGTGAACCCGGTATACAGGCGCTCAAGACCTGGTACCCTCAGCTGAAAAAACACATTGCAGCCATGACCGGCGCCGCAACTTTCACCGATATCAGGAAACAATACTTTCAGTTCAAAACCCGGTTTCTGGACATGGAACTCCTTGACCCCGCCGAAGACGCGGTTATTGCCCGCTGCCTGGACGAACTCGGGAACCTTGTCGCGCTGGAGGGCCTGTATCCAGAACTCGTACCGGACAGCCCCTGGACGTTCTTCGTGTCCGTCCTGGAAGACACCATTTATGTTCCGCAACGCTCCGGCGGAGGGGTGTCCCTCTTTCCCTACCGCGTTGCCGCCGGCACCCCTTTCCCGCACCAGTTTGTGCTTGATACCAGTCAGGACCGGGCAACCGTGGTGTACCGGGAACTCCCCTTCCTCCGCCACGACCGTCGCGTATCACTCGGCCTTACCGACACCGATGCCTCCCGGGCTTTTTTCGGCATGTACCACCTGTCCGGAGCCAGCTTTACCGTTTCCGGACATACCTTCTCCGGGTACCGGACTCCACACGGCTACTTCTCCATCCGGGACGCAACAGACGATCCCGAACAGGACCCCTTCCGGCAGGAAGCCCTGTTCTTTACCAACCCCGACAACCTGCCCGATCGACGCTACCCGGTTCAAAAGACCGGGTTTGAACGCTGGCGGGAACGGCGGAACAGCGGACGATATTCCTTTTTACGCGACCCTTTTTGCGGCCGCATGACAGAACTCACCGAACACATTAGGGAATCGGTCATGGACGCTGCCGATGTCCGGGTCTCCCAGAAAGACTTGAGTCTTTTCACCTGGTGCAACGCCCGCTGGTTCCTTACCAGGGTTCTAAAACTCAAGAAGCAGGAACGGGACGCCGCAATGATCAACGAACGAAATACCGGACTGATAGTGCATGAAGCACTTCATGAGGTATACGACCGTATACTCAAAGAAGACAAACAGTTTCTTTCCGCACATTTGGATACCTATTATACCTGGGCGGATGAGGCAGCCGGAAACGCGACCGCCCAAAGTGCCGAATTCACCGGACCTATCGCCGCACCGCTCATTTCACTGCTCTCACGAAGAATCGCCGAAGGCATCCGCTTTGTTCTTGATCTGGACGCCCGGATTCTCGATACCTTCATCCCGGAATATCTTGAAAAGTGGATTGAGTTCCGTCAGGACGGACTCTGTTACATCGGTATCATTGACCGCATATCATGGGATCCTGCCGAAAACTCCCTGGTGCTCATGGATTATAAAAGCGGACGCGTTCCCAAAAACAGCGAGTATATTCCGGATCCACCGGACGCACCACCAGCCGAACAGGTCCTTCAGGACTACCAGATGCCCATGTACATCCATCTTGCCGAAAAGACCATCACCGTTGGGAATGAAAAAGCAACAATAACGGACGCCTGGTTTGCAGACATAAAAAACCGGAAATACCAGCCAATAGTAAAAGGGGAAATCGGTGCACGGGTGCCGAACACCCGTTCCGGCAAATCCAGGGAAGATTTTGAGCCGGCCATGCGGGTATTCCTTTCGGCGGCCGTGCGGTTTGCCGATGCAGTCCGGGAACAGGACTTTACACGCCCCGGGAATCTGCCGCGGAAAAACTGTGCTTCCTGCGAGTTTTTCCGTATTTGCCGGACTACATACCTTGCGGGGGACAAATGAAACAATACCATGAGATCATGGCATCCCTCGATGCCAACCAGCAAGCCGCAACAACCATCGGAAAAAACGCCGTCATTGCCGCAGGAGCCGGGTCCGGTAAAACCCGGGTACTCTCCGCCCGGTTCATCCACCTCGTGGTAGACCGCGGCCTCGCCGTGGATGAAATACTCACCCTGACCTTCACCACAAAGGCCGCGGCGGAAATGTATTCGCGCATACATGCCACCCTTCAGGAAACCGATCACCAAAACGCGCGAGCAGCCCTGGACTCATTTCATCTTGCCAGGATCCAGACCATAGACTCGTTCTGCAACGCTGTCGCCCGTTCCGCCTGCCGTTCCTACGGCGTCTCCCCGGACTTTTCCATCGATGCTGATCAAGCCCGGAACCTGGCGGAATCACTTGCCCTCGCTTTTTTCCTGGAACACCGCTCCAGCAGCGCGCTCTCGCATCTTCTCAAGAACAACACCATGGCAACCCTCCCGGCGGCGCTGTTTGCCGACACCATGATTCAGCACTCCCCCATTTCGGCACCACTGGATTTTCCGGCAATCTTTGACCGTCAATGCGCCGAAATGGAACACATGCTCGAAAAAACCCTTGACATTGTATACACCTCCGTTGCCCTGCTCGGAAGTATCCGGGCTAAGTCTTCCGCAGTGGAAAAACTGCGGCCAATTCTGGAAAGCTTCCCCGGCCGGCCCGGCAGTTCCGACCGGAACGCCCTTATCAGCCTTCTTGCTGCTTCGGAGAAAATCATCTCGGTTCGTAAACCATCGTCTGCAAAAAACCCGGACATTCTCGCGCTCAAGGAAGAACTCGGTAACTACAAGGACCACATACACAGTCAGCTTACCGCCGTATGCAACTTCATTCTGAACAAGGCGGTAATCCGGGAAACGTTTTCCCTCCTTGCTGAATTCCAGCAGCTCTTCAATGCGAAGAAAAGGGAAGCAGGTATTCTCACCTTTACCGATGTTTCCCGCATGGCCGTGGACGCGCTCGTCTCAAACCCGGAACTTCGCTCCGGGTACAAGACCGGAATCAAGGCCATCATGATAGACGAATTCCAGGACGACAATGAGCTTCAAAAAGACCTTCTCTTCCTGCTCGCGGAAAAGGAAAACCGGAACGATTGTTCGCTTCCCCGTCCGGACGAACTCTGCCCGGACAAACTGTTTTTCGTCGGGGATGAAAAACAGTCAATTTATCGGTTCCGCGGCGCCGATGTTTCGGTTTTCCGCTCTCTTTCCCGTGACCTCGGCGAAGAGGCCATGCCCCGTCTCGACACCAACTACCGAACGGAAAAGAAGCTCCTTGATCTGTTCAACCGGATTTTTCCCGCGGTTTTTCTCTCCACTTCCGGCGACGACGATTCGGAACTTCCGCTCTACGAAGCACGCTTTGCCCCGATACAGGCGTTCCGGAACGAACAGACCATAACACCCCGCATGGAGGTGCTCCTTGCCTTTGCCGACGAACAGGACGACGGGGACGATCCCGACGCCCTGGATTATCATGAGGCCGAATCTGAAGCTGTCGCCCGGACCATTGCCGACCTTCTCGCGTCAGGATATCCGGTTCGGGACGGAGATTCAGTCCGTCCCGTCCAGAGCGACGATATTGCCATTCTCTTCCGCTCGGGAACCCGCCAGCACCTGTACGAACGCTATCTGCGCAAATACGGTATCCCCTCACAGGCCGAATCGTTGCGCGGTCTTTTCAGCGACGCACCGGTGAATGACCTGTACGCCCTGCTCCGTCTGACCGTATTCCCCCGGGACACCACGGCCTATGCCTCCCTTTTGCGCTCCCCTTTTGTCGCCGTGGGAGACGAAGCTTTTACCCGTGCCCTCCTGGACCGGCTTTCTGACGATCCGGAGAAATCCGAACCATTTTCTACCAAAACCGCGGAAAGCCTGTCCGGTTCGGACCGGGAACATTTTGAACAGGGCGGAGCCCTCTACCGGGAAGTCCGCGCAAAGGCGGACCGGATACCGGTCGCGGAACTTGTCAGCGAACTCTGGTACCATCTCGGCTACCGGTATTCATTGGTAACGAATCAGTCAATCGCGCATTTCTCCGAACTGTACGACTATTTCTTTGAACTCGCCCGGCAGAGTGACGAGTTGAATCAGCCCATAGCCGTTTTCCTGGACACCATTGCCGACACCATGGACTCAGGAGATAAGATAGACAATCTCGACATACCGGTTGAACGAACCGGCGGCGTACGGCTCATGACCATACATAAAAGCAAGGGGCTCGAGTTCCCGGTTGTGTTTCTGGTTGATTCGTCAAATATCGGCAGGAACAGAACCAATTCAGCCCCCGTGTATTTTTCACGCGATTCCGGACTTTCCATCAATACGGCCAGTCCCGACGACTGTGAAAACGCCGGCAGCAACTGGTTTTATGATCGGGACAAGGAAGAAGAACGTAAAATGAACGAAGCCGAACTCCGCCGAATCCTCTATGTTGCCATGACCCGTGCGGAAACAGCCCTTTTTATAACCGGAAAAATACGTGCCAGACTCGACGAAGACGACGATACCACAACATCCGACGGAATTGCCGCAATATTCGCCAAAATGCAGGCAAAAAAGCGTGAAAAAATCGAAAAGAACGGTAAAAACCCCACCTGTTCCAGCTTCCTCGATCTTCTCCTTCCTGTTCTTTCCGGGGAACCGCCTGAAAATTTGATCCTCCGGGCAATTTCCGCAGAAGACCGGAATGCCGCGGCCGAAGCTGCAGCAACCCGGAACCGTACATATAATCGCGGTGCCCGTGAAACCGACTGGAAACGTCTTGATTCCGTTCCGGTTACGGAATACAAACCGTCGGAAAAAACCCGGTTCCCGGTTACCGCCCTTCGACCGGACACTGCTCAACTGCAGACCGGTACACCACGCACCCGCGATGCCCTCGACCAGCTTCTGGAAGAACAGAATATACCGGCAGCGGAATTCGGAACCATCGCACACCGGGTAATTGAATCACGATTCACCGCCCTTCCGGCAATGGTTCCCGCCGGTGTTCTGGATGCCGCGAACACCATGGCAAACCGTTTTTTCACATCCGGTCTCGGGCAAATGGTCGAAAAAGCGTGCTGGCGGGAAGCAGAGTATTCGTTTATAACCCGCAGGGAAATAAACGGTAAACGTCTCACCCTCACCGGGCAGGTAGACCTTGTTTTTGAGCTCGACGGATGTATTCATGTTGTGGATTACAAGACCGATTCGGTGGAAAATCCCGAAGAGCATCGTTTCCAGCTCTCGGTGTACTATCAGGCAGTGTCTGAAATACACGAAAAACCGGTGAAAACCTGGTTATACTACCTGAGAAGCGGAAATGCCGTCCCCGTTGATTCACAGGCCCCCATATCAAGTTTTGCTCCCATTTTGCCGATAAACAAACCGGAATAGCGCGAACAAGGAAATATGATGAAAAATGAATTGCACTGTGCTAAACTGATGAGACACGGTACGGAACCAGAAGGATTGTCAATGAAGGACTTGCAGGACTACATCAAATGCCCGAAGGCAGATACTCATAATCATCTTAATCTGGGCATGCGCTACGATTCGTATTTTCGGTGGTCCGGTGCCCCCATCCCCGATTTTCCCCGTCCCCTCAACGGTCTCGGTGAAATGCATGAAATCATTTCCACGTATACCCGGCCGCGCTGTCGTACCTCCAGTGATGTGGTCAGTCTGGTAGACATGTCCATTCAGGATGCCATCAACGATGGAGTAACCGTACTTGAAGGCTCAATCGATATCGGTTTTGTAATCCACTTCAGAAAAAATACAGATCTCTTCCTCAAAACGGTCTCCGATCTTGTTGAA
>CAZVEL010000186.1:0-5540 GCA_964626305.1 uncultured Treponema sp.
GACGGTAAAGTAACTCTCACCGGTTCCGCCATCCACCAGAGCGGAAGGCCGAGGGAGTAACAGGAGAAGAGGCGGGGAAAACCCGAAGCAAAAATTGACATATGATATTGCATGGAAGAAAGAAGAAGCCCCGCGTCGCGGGGCTTTTGATTGTCTTGTAGACAAAGCAGGACAAAGTGTTAATTTGTGAATATGTCAAAATACAACGGGTTAATTATTCCAGCTTTAACCGTCCCGGGTTCATAGGTTCGCATCGAAATAGTTGATCCGGCGGGCTGAAAAGATTTTGTAAAGAGTTGGTAGTAAGACATTGATGATTCAAACCCGTTTAGTGCGGAATATTCAATGTTGGAGTTTGGATCAGTAAAGAAGGTACGTGTCGCGGGTTGGGCGTAATAGTCTCCGAGATCAATCAGGTTGCCGTAGCTAACAAACGAAATGAGCGACCCGTCAGTTCGTTTGTGTTCGGCCAGCCCACGGTATCCATTATCGGCAAGTTTGAAGGTTTAGAGGAAGAAACTGGTGGCGAGGAACAACACCTGTTGAAGAACCGGAAGATCAGCAATAAACGGGTACAGTGATATAGAATGCCTTGAGGTGTTGTAACCTCTGTTGTATACACACTCCCTGTTTGACTTCTTGCCCGGGCATACCCTATGATTTCCAGTATGAGAATACTTACTGTCACGGGGAACAATCGCCGGCTCATTGACGAGATTCAGGTTCTCACTGTGTTATTTTCAACGACTGTCATCATTATTGTTCAGTTAGTATCTTTTATCATTATTTCAAAATCAATGGGTGAATCGTTGCATCATGAAGCTGAGCGGGTGGCCGATGAACTTGCGATATATCTGTCGGAACCAATGTATAACATGGATGACAGTCAGACCATACTCATTGCCGAGTCCATGCTCTCTTCGGGGAGGCTTTCGGGAATCGAACTGGTTTCTGCAGCGAGCGGGATTCTGTTATATAAAGTGACCGGGAAGGATTCCCGGTACATTGAACCGATTTGTCGTCAAATTTTCCGGGACGATCTTTTTTTGGGAGAGGTAACCCTTCATTTCAGTGATGATGAAATTATAGCCACGAGAAACCGTTTTGTGTTCATTGGCATAATGGTTATCATTGCCGTATTTATGGTGAATCTATTCGGAAACCGGTTTTTCCTGCAAAAAAAAATTCATAATTCGCTTGCATCAATTGTAGACGGTATTGGTTCCATCCGGAGGGGAGATTATTCTTCACGGATAGAAATGTCACGGTATACGGATGTAAACATGCTGGTTACCCTTATCAACGACATGGCAGCAAGTATCCTGATAAAAAATTCCGAGCTGATTGAATCCAATATGCTTCTTGAGCAGCGGGTTGAAGAGCGAACCGGTGAACTGCGCGACTCACTTACCGAGCTACGCCAGGCGCAGGACCGCCTCGTTGAATCAGGAAAACTTTCCGCATTGGGACTTCTTGCTGCCGGAATGGCTCATGAACTCAATACTCCTCTTGGAGCCGTACTTTCGTCTAACCGTACTATAATCGATTTTTTCGATACAAAAATGAATGAATTACACGATTTCTTCACTTCATTAAATGAACATGAATTTGCATTGTACTCCCGGGTGATGTCACTGGGCACAGAGATGAGCAGAACCCTGGATTTGCCGGAACCAAGTCGTACCCGTTTGAAAGAAATCCGTACCATGCTTGCCGGGTATGGCGTATCGGATGCGCGCATTATTGCCGAGTATCTTACCGATATGGGAATCCCACCGGATGATCCTGTCCTTGTCCCGCTTTTGTCTGAACCACGTGCGCTTTTCGTGCTCAAATATGCATCTGATGTACTCGTAACCCGCCGTATGTCGGAAATCGTAAATATTGCGGGAAAAAAAGCAGCCGCAGTTGTTTCCGCACTCCGCTTCTATTTATCATCTGAACAGGACGATATGGAAACAGTGATTGAAGTAGAGGACGACCTTGAACAGATTCTCACGCTCATGCACAACATGCTCAAGCATGGTATTACGGTAAAACGGAAATATTCCGGAGTCAAAACAAAAGGTTCTTCGGAAAAGCTTGGTCAAGTCTGGATGAATATCATACGTAATGCCGCGCAGGCCATGGATTTCAAGGGTGAACTCGTTATCAAAACATCGTCCGAACAATCACGTACCATTGTTTCTTTTATTGATTCGGGTCCCGGTATAGACGATGATGTACTCCCGCATATATTCGAGCCATTTTTTACTACCAAAAAGCATGGTGAGGGTATGGGGCTTGGACTGGATATCTGCCGCCGCATTATTGAGGCACATAATGGCACAATTGAGGTGAATACACGGCCGGGAAGAACAGAAATAAAAATAAATCTCCCTTCTGTTTGACATCTTGTACAGTATCACTAGAATTATGTATATGACTGATCTCCGTAAAGCAATCCTCTGTGTCGATGATGAAAAGCTTATCCTTCTCAGTCTCGTCCGGGAGTTGAAGAACTCCTTCGGAGATGAGTATATCTATGAAAAGGCAACAGATGCCTATCAGGCATATGAGGTGATCGATGAGCTTGCTCTTGAAGGGGTTAAACTCATTCTCATCATTTCGGACTGGCTCATGCCGGGTATAAAGGGGGACGAATTCCTTGAAACGGTCAGGGAGCGTTATCCTGATATCAAGGCAGTCATGATAACCGGACAGGCAGATGAAGACGTGATCAACCGGCTCATTGAAAGTGGCTGTGTTTCCGATGTCATTGAGAAACCATGGGATCAGTTACGTCTTGTTGAAGCAGTCAAGAAATGTTGCTGTACAGAACGGAACGGGTTATGAGAAAACATCATATACTCTGTGTCGATGATGAAACGATTGTCCTGCAAAGCCTCCGACGGGAGCTCCGTCAGGATCCTTTTTTCAACGATTTTTCAATCGAGATTGCAGACTCGGGAGCCAGCGCACTTTCCCTTATGGACGAGATCATCTCTGATGGGGATCTTGTACCGGTAATTCTTTCTGATCAACGCATGCCGATCATGAATGGCGATGCTTTTCTGGTAGAAGCATTGGGCCGGAGCCCGGATACATTGTGCATACTCCTCACCGGATTTGCAGATTTGCAGGCGGTGGTAAACCTGGTGAACAATAACGCGTTGTACCGGTATCTGTCCAAACCTTGGGACCGGAATGATCTTATCATGACGGTAAAGGAAGCGTTCCGGGCATGGAATCGTGAACGCATCATTCAGGAGCAGGGAGAAAAGATTGAGCACATGACCATGGCAATGGTTGCTGCGCTTGAAAGTGCCAATTTCTTTTTTGACGAGGAAACCGGGAACCATGTCAAACGTATTTCCCTTCTTTCCGAGTACATTGCCCGTACTGCCGGTCTGGATGAGCATTTTGTCAAAGCAATAAAAATGTATTCACCGCTCCATGATATCGGCAAGGTCGGCGTTGAAAAGGAAGTCCTCCTGAAGCCGGGCAAATTGACAAAAGAGGAATTTGAACTGGTCAAGGAGCATGTCAGAATTGGATACCGCATTCTGGATAATGGCGCAATAGACACAATAGCGAAAAACATCGTGCTGTATCATCACGAGAAATGGTGCGGTTCAGGATATCCTGAAGGTCTCGCCGGGGAGGCAATTCCGCTTGAAGCACGTATTGTATCCATTGCTGATGTGTATGATGCGCTGGTGAGCGAGCGTGTATACAAACCCGCATTTCCGGTAGCTGAAGCATTGGAGATTATTCGAAATGAACGAGGTGTGAGCTTTGATCCGTTTCTCACGGACACGTTTCTTTCAGGGATGGAGAAGATGATCCCTTCGGGAAAACTGCCTTTCGTTATGGAGGAAGCGTGATGATACGATGTCAAATTGCCTCTCTTGTTACGATTGCGGCCATTTCGTTATGTGTGGCTGCTTCTCCGCTCTGGTCTGCGGAATCAGACACGCCTTCTCGTGAAACGATTAAAATAGGCATTTTCTCACTTGCGCCGTTCATGATGTCTGACGGGAACGGCGGGGCAGGTGGTGCCGCTATCGATTTCTGGCGCGAATATTTGGCGTCCCGTATGAATGTTGCTATCGAAGTATCCGGACCCTATCCCATTCCACGCCTTGAAATGATGCTTGAAACGGGCGAGATAGACGTTATTCCGTATATCACGAAGATTCCCGACCGCGAATCACGTTTCAGGTATCCGGATAATCCGCTGACAGAGATTTCCTCATGCATAATTGTCCGTCGCGACAGTTCTATTACATCGGTTACCACCCAGAAAGATTTGTTCGGCATGAAAATAGGATTTATTACCAATGCGTTCATACCCCCTTTATTTAACCATGAACAGATTGAGCTTGAACTGGTTACTACGACAGAATTCAGGGAAATTAATCACCGAAAACTCATTCACGGAAGGGTCGATGCACTCCTTGATATTAATCATGTTTCCCTGATGTATGAGATGAACCAAAAGGGATACAGCAAGGATATCCGCATTATCCCCCTTGAAGAGGATCGTACCGACATTTACAGCATTTTTAATCGCAGTCAACGCGGCAGAAAACTTTCTACATTGTATGACAAAGTGCTCACAACTTTGCCCGCTGGCACCTTTGAAGAAATAACAAACCGGTATCTTGATACAGAATAATTATCGTTTCCCGTACCTCTTTTATTCGTATATTACCCGTATACGGAGGAATGCAATGAAAGAGAAACTTACAGACCTTCAATACGCGGTAATACGGCAATGCGCAACAGAGCCGCCATTTCATAATGAATACTGGGACAACAAGGAAGCAGGGCTCTATGTTGACCGTGTTTCCGGTGTACCCCTGTTCAGTTCGGACGATAAATTCGATTCGGGTACCGGATGGCCGAGTTTTGTGAAACCGGTATTCCCGGAAGCGGTCGTGGAAAAAAGCGATACAAGCGCCGGCATGGTGCGGACGGAAGTTTCCGCAGCGGTTTCACGCGCACACCTGGGGCATGTCTTTGATGATGGTCCGGGACAAACCGGTTTGCGGTATTGCATCAATTCAGCATCTCTCCGGTTTATTCCGGAAACTGAAATTGAACAGGAAGGGTACCGCCATTACCGGCCGGCAACCGGACGACGGCACGCCCTTTTCGCGGCGGGTTGTTTCTGGGGTACTGAAGCGTATTTTCGCCAGATTAACGGGGTATGTGAAACTGCGGTTGGCTATTCTGGCGGCACAACCCGGAACCCGACCTATGACGAGGTGCTTCGCGGAGATACCGGGCATGCCGAGACACTCCGGATTGAATATGATCCCGCGGTCATTACGTATGCTGATTTGCTCCGTCATTTTTTCCGAATGCACGATCCCACTACACCTGACCGCCAGGGAAATGATTGGGGGTCGCAGTACCGCTCAGCCGTTTTTGTAACAACACCGGGGGAGATTGCAAGTGCAAATCAGATCCTGTCATCCCTGGTGTCAGCAGGCACCTGGGATGATCCACCGGTTACCGAGATACGTGCAGCCGGCGCGTTTTATCCGGCCGAG